>JBEKAP010000138.1:0-6697 GCA_050015875.1 Candidatus Dormibacteria bacterium
CCGAGGAGGAGGAAGGGGGCGAGGCCGAGGACCGCGGTGGACACGCCGGCGCAGATGGCGAAGCGGAAATCGCGCCGCCAGAGGAGGAGGAGGGCGAGCAGGAGCAACTCGGGCTTGACGGCGCTCCCGGCCCCGAGGAGCACGCCGGCAACGCCCGCCCGGCCCGCCGATCGCGCCCAGAGCGCGGGGCAGACCAGCGCCATCACCAGCAGGTCGCTCTGGCCCAGGTCCCATTCGCGATGGACCGGCAGGGTGACCGCTGCTGCGGCGGCGAGGACCAGCAGCATCGACGCCCCGGGCCGGAGCCCGGCGGCACGGAGGGCCGCGTAGACGGCGAACACGAGGAAGGCGACGTTGAGCAGGTCCCAGGTGGTGATCGCCGCCCAGTGGGGCAGCAGGGTGAGCGGCACCATCAGGTAGGCGAAGAAGGGCGCGTAGACGTAGACCTGGGTGGTCCAGTAGGAGCCGTTGCCGGTAGGGGTGTAGGCGTGGATGAAGCTCATCGCCCCGAGGTAGGGGTTTACTCCGGCGCGGACGTCGAGGCCCGCCCGGTAGAAGGTGCGGAAGTCCGCCCAGCCGAACCTGGCCGCGCCGTAGCGCTCGACGTACAGGAAGGCGCCGGCGATCACCAGGAGGCTGAGGGGCACCGCCCAGGGGCGCAGCCGCGCCGCGATAGCGGGAAACCGGGTATCGAAGACCGCCAGGTCGAAGGGGGTGTGGGGGGGTCCCGGTGCCGCCTCGGCACCGCCGGGTGACCTCGGCGTGCCCCGGACCCTGATGCTCACCCGCGGGATGATGGCACGCCGGACGGGCGGCGGTCAGCCCAGGTCGACGGGGCCCATCACCGCCGCGACCGCGTCGTCGCGCAGCCAGATGATCTCCGAGCCGGACTGGGCGACGTCGGTGTAGCCGGTGGCCAGCACCGGGTCGATCTCCGGCCACGAGATCCGGCTCTCGCCCTCCGTGACCACGATCTCGGGATCCAGCACGGCGACCTTCGCGGCCACCGGGCCGTCGTAACCGAGGAGCTGCTCGTCGTTGTAGATGGGCGGGGTCGGCAGGAGCAGCTGGAGGTCGTCCAGGGCGTAGAGCCAGCTGTCCGACGACCAGACCACGGCCGAGCTGCCCTCCAGCCCGTGAGCCTTGATCCACGCCGACACCGTGCTGTCCTCGGACACCCGGTAATCGAACTGGTCCTGGTAGGCGACCAGTGACTGGTGCCGCGTCAGGGTGGCGAAGGCACCGGCGTAGTAGGTGGCGAAGCTGTGGTTTCCGACGGCGAGGGCCGGAGGCCAGTCCAGGCCGGTCGGGGCGGCTCCCACCAGGGCCAGGCCGGTGGCGGCGACGAGCCCGGCGCCGGCGAGACGCCGGGAGCTGGGCACCCCGGCCGGCACCTGGAGCCGCAGCCCAAGGCTGCTGAGGGCCAGAGCGGTCGGGACCAGCGAGACCAGCAGGTAGTGGGGGTAGGGCTGCTGGGCCAGCGCGGGGACCAGCAGCGCCGCGCTCGCCCAGGCCCAGACCGCCCAGGTGGGGTCGCCGCGCCGCCGCCAGGCCGTCACCAGGACCACGGCGAGCACCACGAGCGCGAGGACGAGGCGGAGCGGGATGGGGATCTGGAACCCGATCGCTCCGACACCGGTCACCTGCCCGGTGGTGAAGGTGACCCAGAAGCCGACCAGGGCGTAGGCGACCTTCCCGGCCCCGGCCGTGACCACGGTGGGGATCAGCCACGCCGCGGTCAGCCCGACGACGGTGGCGGCGTAGACGGCGACGCGCCGCCAGCTCGCCCGTCCCGCCGCCGCCAGGATCAGACCGAACGCGCAGGTCTCCGCCAGCGCGGTCTGCTGGTAGGCGAGAGCGGCCGCCACCAGCGCTCCCACCCCGATCGGCCAGAGGGGCCAGCGGCGGGCGTCCGGAGCGGCGACCCGGGTGAGCAGGAGTGCCCCCGCCCAGGTCACCGGGGCGAGGAGCAGGCACTCGGGGAGGAGCAGCTCGGCGTCCAGGAGGGGGGTGCCGAGCATGATCGCGGCCACGACCAGGGCGATCACGGTGCGGCGGCGACCGACCAGGCGGTCGCCCGCGTAGGCGAGGGCCAGCAGGGTGGCCAGGCCGGTCAGGAAGGTGAGGACGTGGAGGGCCGCCTCGCTGGTGCCGAGGAAGTGGATGAGGGCGGCGACCGTCCAGATCTGGAGGGGTGGCTTGTTGGTCCAGATCTGGGAGTAGAGGACCTTGCCCTGGAGCAGGGCCCGGGCGGTGGCGACGTAGCCGGCCTCGTCGGTGTACCAGTGGGGTTCCAGGAAGGATGGGATGCGGAGGAGCGCGTAGAGCCCGAGGGGACCGCCCAGCCAGATGCCGCGGCGGAGCCGGTAGGGGCGTGGGCGGCTCGCCGCCGCCGGGCCTCGCTCCCCCGCCGCCGCCGTCACCGCCGTCCTCCGTCTCGGCGGCCGCCGCGGCCACCTGCTCCGCCCCGTTGTGCCGGGGCCTCCCCAATGTATCGTCCCCCGCCAACCTTTCGCGCGCGTTAACGGGCGGGCGATGTGTCATCGTGCCACCCCGTGGACGTCGCGCCGGAGCATTCTCCACCCTCCGCCAGCCTCGGGGTCGGCGCGCGTCTCCGCCGGCCGACCCTCGGAGGGCTGGTGGTGGGTGGGGCGCTCGCCGCGGTCCTGGTCGTCATCTGCCGCCGGGTCGGCGATCCGGACTTCTGGTGGCACATGGAGACGGGACGCTGGATCATCGACCACGGCCGGCTGCCGAGCCACGAGCTCTTCACCTACACCGCCTCCAGCCGGGTCTGGGCGGACCAGGAATGGGGAAGCGAGGTGCTCGGCTACCTGATCTACCGCGCCGGCGGGTTCCTCGCCTTCAGCCTGGCCTACGCGGCGGTCACCTGGGCGGGCTTCTGGTTGATCTGGCGGCGGATCGGGATGGAGCGCGTGCCCGCTCTGATCGCGGCCGCCTGCCTGCTGGTGGCGGCGGCGGCTGGGGTCGAGGTCTGGGGCCCCCGGTCGCAGATGATCAGCTTCGCCCTCACCTGCCTGACCCTCTACTGGGTCGAGGGCTTCCTCCGGGACCGCAACCGCCATCTCCACTGGCTGCCGCTCGTGACGGTGGCCTGGGCGAATCTCCACGGCGGGTTCGTCTACGGCCTCGCCGTGGTGGGTCTCGCCGCGGCCACCGAGACGGTGCTCTGGCTCTACGCGCCGCAGGACGGCGCCCACCGGCGGCGCTCCCTGCGGCTCTGGCTGATTCTGGTCGCCTGCGGGGTCGCCGGCCTCGTCAACCCGCTGACGATCCGTGCCTACCTGGCCGCCGTCCAGACCCAGACCAGTGCCGTGCAGCAGACCTTCATCGCCGAGTGGCACTCGCCGAGCTTCCACTCCCTCGGCGAGATCGGCCTCGAGCTGCTCCTCCTCCTGGTCGTCTTCGCCATGGCCTTCCGCCGGCCCCGGCTCTGGGATGCCGTCCTCACCGTGGTGGGCATCTACGCCGCCCTCTCGGCGGTGCGCAACGCACCGCTGGCCGCCGCCGCGCTCATCCCGACGGTGGCCTGGGCGCTGGGCGGCGCCTGGGAGCGGAGCCGGTGGCAGGAGCGGCTCGGCGCGTGGATGCGCCGCCGCGCCTCCGACCTCCTGATCCTCGTCTCCGCCGGCGCCCTGATCGTCAGCGTAGGTGCCGTCGGCATCGTGGCCAACACGCTGAGCAGCCAGACGGCGAGCACCGACAGCAACTTCCCGGTCGGAGCGGCCGACTGGCTGGCGGCCCACCCGACCGTCGGCACCCGGATGTTCAACGCCTACGACTGGGGCGGCTACCTCATCTACCGCTTCTACCCCGACCGCCCCGTCTTCATCTACGGCGAGGCGACGGAGCTGGGGAACAAGCTGCTCCAGGAGGTGAGCGACGTCGAGAACGCCGAGCCCGACTGGCAGACCATCCTCAACGAGCACGGGGTCGACTACGTGGTCGAACGCACCGACTCGGCGCTCAGCATGGCCCTCACCGTCGACCCGCAGTGGAAGCGGGTCTACGACGACGGGTTCGCAGAGATCTTCGTCAAGCGTTAGCCCGATCGCCCGGGGAGCGACCGCGGAATCTCCGGCGCACCGCGGGCGGTGCTGGCGCCGGGCTCGGCGGGACCGGGACGGCAGCCGCCGGCGCCACGGCCGGCAAGGTCGTGGCAGTTCCCGACGCCGCGGCGGGTTCCGCGCCCGGGTCGGCGGCGGGCGCGGCCGATCCTTCCTCCCCTCCCTCCGCTCCGTGCTCACGCCGGCTGAAGTACCAGCGAATGCCGGCGGTGATGCCGCCGAAGAAGAGGAAGAGCACAACCGCGGTGACCACCGGAGCGCCGCCGGGATGGGCGGAGGTGGACTGGGGCCGCAGCTCCACCTCGATCAGACCGAAGACGGCGATCCCGAAGGTCGCCGCCCAGGCGCTCCTGTTCCAGTTCAGCAGGGTGCCGCCGGGAAGGAAACCGAGTGGCAGCAGGCCGATGACCTGGCCGACCAGCCCACCAACGAAGATGGAGCCGAGGAGGTCGGCGAGCAGCACGACGGCGAACGGGGCCCCGGCTCCGGCCGCGGCCCTGCCGACCGGGATCCAGATGAGCCAGGCGACGACGGCGACGGCGAGGCTGGCGATGGCGGAGAGGGCGACGCTGTGGCCCTGCTCGTGCTTGGCCAGGGTGCCCTCGAAGGCGAGCCCGGCGATCACGCCATAGAGGTAGCCGGGTTCGAAGGAGCTGAGCCGGGAGATCAGGACGCAGACGGCGGCCACCGCGAGGCCCGCGGGGAGCGCGTGGAGGCGCGTCTCGACCGGGTGGTGGCGCAGCCGGCGGTACGCGACCCCGACGGCGGCGGCGACGGCGATGCCCACCAGGATCGAGAGCACCACCGCCAGGTAGGTCGCGGCGGAGCGGAGGTTGAGGCCGAATCCACGATCGTTGAGGCTGCCGAGGGCGGCGCCCACCAGCACCACCGCCGCGAAGGCTCCGAGGCGCAGGGCCCCGCCCGCCTCGCTCTCCGCCTCGCGACGGAAGCGGCTCAGCCAGCGCAGCCGGCGGAGGGTGAGGTCACGGATCTCGTCGTAGTTCTCCTCGAAGGTGCGGTTGAAGAGCTGTGCCGGGAAGGTGATGAAGAGGATCACCCCCAGGGTGATGGCGGCCCCGATCAGGGTGTGGACGGGCGATCCGAAGGCCTGGGAAGGGGTGGCCAGGGTCGAGGAGAAGGACGAGACATCGGGGTTGCCGGCGGCGGTCAACGCCGGGGGTGCGGCACAGGCTAGGCTGGTCGAGGCGGGGAGCTTCTGACCGACGGGCGCAGCGAGCAGACCGAGATTCTCGGCGCCGGTCGACTCGCCGATGTCGCCGCTGCACGCCCAGCCCTCGGGGATCACCTCGGTCCCGGACACCACGGTCGCCCGCCAGCCACCCGCCGCGTTCTGCACCGCCTGGATGACGTGGAGCGTGAGGACGTCGTGCTGGAGGTTGGACGGTGGCGGGCACGCCGGTCGGGGACCGCCATAGCCACTGCGGGGTGTCGTCCCCGAGTACGAGCTCCCAGCCTGGGCGAGCCCCGTCGAGGGGTACCAGGTGAAACCGACCGAGTTGTCGTAGAGAGGCAGGATGCCGCCACCGCTCGGGGAGAGGGTCGCCGTGCACTGGCCGGTGGAGGTGCAGACCGTGGAGAGGCTCACCGTCTCGACCAGGGTGGTGCCCACCTTGACGGCCGCGCCGGAGGGCACCGTCCCGGTGGGAGGCAGGACGGCGATCCTCAGCTGCCACTCGCCCTGCAGGGTCGCGGCGGCGAGATTGCCGCAGTCGGCCATCGCCGCCACCGCGGTCGCGATGGCCACCGTCCCCACTGCGACGGCGGCGATGGGCAGGCGCAGCCGATGGACCAGGGATCTCCGCGGGCTCTCCACCGCTCTCCCCCCTTCAGGTCGGAAGGTCATCGCCCTTGCGATGTGCCACGAGTATGCCATCCACCGGGAGAGGCGGCAGACCCCGCCGGATCCGGGTAACCTCTGTGTCGGTTCGGCTCCCGCCGGGCTGAGACGCCCGGACGGCCGGGGCGGGCGTCATCGCCAGCCCGGCCTGAGGAGGCGCACCGTGTCCACCGCCTGGCCGCCGCCCCCACCACAGGGTGGGGATGCCACCCCGCCGGGCTACGCATGGCCCCCGGCGGGCTCGCCGCCGCCCTACCCCTACCCGCCGCAGGCCGGGCAGGCACCCTGGCCGGGACCCTACGCTCCGCCCTACCCACCCCCCTACCCGTACCCGTACGCTGCGTACGCGAGCCCGGGCACCAACGGGCTGGCGATCGCCGCGCTCGTGCTCGGCATCCTCTGGGTGTACTGGGTGGGGTCGATCCTCGCCGTCGTCTTTGGCCACATCGCCCTCTCCCAGATCCGTCACAGCCACCAGCGGGGCCGGGGCCTGGCCATCGCCGGGCTGGTGCTCGGCTACGCCTGGCTGGCCCTGATAGCCCTGCTCATCGTGATCGGGATCGTGAGCGCCACCGCGGTCCATTCCGGCACAGGTCCGGTGGGCACCTGAGTGGGCACCCGCTACGCCTACCTCGGCCCGCAGGGCACCTTCGCCGAGACCGCGGTGCGCAGCCTCCCGGAGAGCGGCGAGGCGGAGCTCATCCCGGTGGAGACGGTCGCCGACGCCTTTGCCGCGGTCCGGGATGGATCC
>JBEKAP010000139.1:0-6659 GCA_050015875.1 Candidatus Dormibacteria bacterium
CACGGCGGTGGCGCCGGAGCGCTGCACGGCGGCGCGGACGTCGGCCCGCACCGACGCCCGCAGCCCGGCGTCCAGGGAAGCGAAGGGCTCGTCGAGCAGCACGATCCGGGGCCGGACGGCGAGCGCGCGAGCCAGCGCCACCCGCTGCTGCTGGCCGCCGGAGAGCTCGTGCGGGTAGCGGCGCTCGAGGCCGGAGAGCCCCACGCGCTCGAGCAGCTCGGTGACCGCCGCCTCCCGGCCCTCGCGAACCCGAAGTCCAAAACCGACATTGCCCTCGACCGTCAGGTGGGGGAAGAGGCTCCCCTCCTGGGAGACGTAGCCGATGCGGCGACGGTCGGCCCGGAGGTGGTGACGGTCGTCGTCCAGGATCACGCCGCCCACGGCCACCACCCCCCGGTCGGGCCGTTCGAAGCCGGCGAGGATGCGGAGCAGGGTCGTCTTGCCGCTGCCGGAGGCCCCGAGCACCGCGGCGAAGGCGCCCTCCGGCACGGTCAGCTCGACACCCCGGAGGACGGCGTGCTCTCCGAAGGCCTTGTGGAGGTCGCGGGCCGTCAGGCCCTCGACGGCGGCGGGCGTGTCGGGCTCGGTCATCACGACGCGACGCCGGCCCGGCTGGGCAGGCGGTCGAAGTAGCGGGCCAGGACGTAGCTGGGCACGGCGGCGATGGCGATGATGACAAGAGCGAAGGGGGCGGCCTGCCCGTACGAGAGATTCTGCTGGTAGGCCCAGAACTGGGTGGCGAGGGTCTGCACGCCGGTCGGCACCAGCACGAGGGTCGCGGTCAGCTCGGTGGCGCAGGCCAGGAAGACCAGGCAGAAGGCCGCGGCCAGCCCCGGGCCGATGAGCGGAAGCGTCACCTTCAGGTAGACCTCGTCGGGGCGCCGGCCGAGGGAGCGCGCGGTCTCCTCCAGGGCCACCGGGGCGTGGGCCACGGATGCCCGGACGCCGACCAGGGCCAGGGGGAAGAAGAGGATCGCGTAGGCGCCGATGAGGAGCGCGGCGCTCTGGTATCCGAAGCCTCCGGCGTAGCGCTCGGCGAAGTAGCTGATGGCGAGGGCGATGACGAGACCGGGCATGGCCAGGACAAGGTACGTGCTCCGCTCCAGCAACCGCCCACCCCGGCCGGAGTGGCGGACGGCGAGCAGGGCAACGGGCAGGGCCAGGAGGGTCGCGAGCGCTGCGGCGACACCGCTGTAGAGGGCGGTGTGCCAGCCCGCGTCGAGGACGGAGACCCCGGTCAGGAAGGGCACCCCGCCGGCGAAGATCCAGTAGACGCTGGTACCGACCGGCAGGCCGAGAGCGAGCGCGACGAGGAGTCCGAGGGCGCCCTGCACCGGGAGCGTGGCCCGGCCCAGCCGGTGCCGGTGGCTTGCCCGCTGTGCCTGCGCCCCGGTGCGCACCGCCCGGCCCCTGCCGCGGGCGGCGGGCTCTGCCCCAAGGATCACGCCGCCCAGCACGACCAGCACCAGCGAGAGGGCACAGGCGGTGGGCACGTTGAAGGAGATCTGGAACTCGGTGAAGATCTCGGTGGTGAAGGTCTGATAGCCGAGGATCTCGAAGGCGCCGTACTCGGCCAGGATCACCAGCGCGACCAGGACGCAGCCGCCGAGGATGGCGCCGCGCGCCTGCCCGACGGTCACTCGCAGGAAGGTGCGCACGCGGCCCAGGCCGAGGCTGCGAGCCGAGTCCTCCAGGCCCGGGTCGGCACCGCGCAGGCTGGCCGCGACGGGAAGGTAGACCAGGGGATAGACGGCCAGGGTCATGACCAGCACCGCGCCCTGGAACCCCTGCACCCAGGTCCAGATCGACGCCCACCCGAAGCTGACCACGAAATCGGGGATGGCGAAGGGGATCACCAGCAGCACCGCCCAGATGCGCCGGCTGGGGAGGTCGGTGCACTCGACCAGCCAGGCCGTCAGGGTGCCGATCACGGCGCAGAGGGCGGTGACGACGACCGTGAGGCGGACCGTGTTCCAGAGCAGGGTGGCGGTGAGCGGTCGCCAGATGAGATGGGCGATGGTGCCGGCCCCGGCGCCGCTCGCCTCGATGAGGAGGAAGAGGAGCGGTAGGAGCAGCACCACGGCCACCGCGCCGCTCGCCCCGAGCAGCAGGAGGGGGGGCATGCGCCGGCGGGGACGGATCGTCGGCTCCGCGACCACCGCGGTCTGGGCCGCGCCCCCGGTCGCGATCACGGGCGGCTCGCCCCGGAACCTGCGCCCCCGGCCCGCGACCGGACCAGCCGGCTCACAGCAGGCCGGCCTGCTGCATCAGCGAGATGGCGGTCGAGCCATCGCCCAGCTCGGGGATGGTGATGGAGTTGGGCTGGAGCTCCGCCAGCGGCGTCTCCGGCTGCGCGGTCGTGACCCCCGAGGCGATCGGGTACTCGTAGCTGGTCGATCGGGCGATGATCTCCTGGCCCGGCCTGGAGACGAGGAAGGCGAGGAACCGCTGGGCCGCCGCCTGGTGGGTGCTCGACTTCAGCACGGCCGCGCCGGAGACGTCCAGGACGTAGCCCGGGTCGTGGGGGGCGAGGTAGGCGATCTTGGAGTGCACGTCGGCGGCGCCGAGCTCGGCGCCCATCCTGTACCAGTAGTACTGGTTGACGAGCCCAAAGGCCACCGCTCCCCGGTTGACCTCGTCGGCGATGGTCTCGTTGTCCGGGTAGATGTGGCTCCCGGCGTTGGCCCGGAGCCCCTCGAGCCAGGTGAGCGCCTCCGAAGATCCGTAGGTGCGCGCCACCGACGTGACGATGGGCTGGAAGTCGGTCTCGCCCGGGGCGAGCGCCAGCTCTCCCTGGTAGCGGGAATCGGCAAGCTGAAGGATGGAGGTGGGCAGCTGATTCTCCGAGATCAGCGAGGGATTGTAGACGAGGACGCTGACCCTGGCCGAGACCCCCACCCAGTCGCCCGCCGGCGAGTCGTAGCGGCTCGGGGTGTCGGCCAGGGTGGCCGGGTCGACGGGGGCCAGCAGGCCCCTGCCCTGAAGGTACTCGAGGGCCGGCGAGTTCTCGGTGTAGATGACGTCGGCGGGGGAGCGCGCGCCCTCGGAGACGATCTCGTCGGCCAGGACGTCCTCGTCGTCGTCGCGGACGTCGACGGTGATCCCGGTCGCCCTCTCGAAGGCGCTGACCAGCGCATCGGTGGTCTGCGGATGCTGGCCGTCGTAGAGGGTGATCCGGACCCCTGCCGGTGACCCGCCGCAGCCCAGCAGCAGCCATCCCGCCGCCAGCGCCACCGTGAGCGCGCTCCAACCGGCGCGGAGCGAGCGTGGCGGTGCGACTGTCATGCGGAGGTCTCGTCTCCCACGGGGCCTGCGGGCAGGAGCGCCGCCGGCCGGGGCCCGTCCTCCCCGGTCGAGGGCGGCAGTTAACTTAGTCTAAGCTAATCGCCAGGCGCAACCGAGCCGAGGCCGCCCCCGTGCCGCCCGGATCCCGTCACCCGACCGGCGCCACCCAGACCGCCCGCGCCGCGCTCCGATCCAGGGCCACCGGGTGCCCTTCCACCTCGACGCCCAGCGAGACGCCGACCGTCCGCACCGTCACCCTCCGACCCGGGGTGACGTCCATCTCGTGGAGCAGACGGAGGAGCTGGGGCGCCTCGTGCTCGGCGACCTCGGAGATCCTCACCACCTCCGCCGTCTCCCCGGGCGGCAGCCGGTCCAACCGGACCAGGCCGGGGGGGATGGTGCCCCGCCCGGGGATGGGGTTGCCGTGGGGGCAGGAGCGGGGGTGGTCGAGATGCTGGTCGAGGCGGTTGACCACCTCGTCGGAGACCCCGTGGACGAGCAGGGACGCCTCGCGATCGCCGGCGGCCCAATCGAGGCCGAGGACGTCGACCAGCCAGCGCTCCAGGATTCGGTGGCGGCGCACCAGGTCGGAGGCCGCTGCCTCTCCCGCCGGGGTGAGGCCGATGCTCCGGTCATCGGCGATCTCGACCCAGCCGTCGCGGGCCAGGCGCTGGAGGGTGACGGTGACCGTCGGCCGGCTCACCCCCAGCCAGTCGGCGAGGCCGCCTGGCCGGGCCGCATCGCCCTCGTGCGCGATGTAGTAGATCGCCTCCAGGTAGCGTCCGGCGGTCTCGGTGAGATGCGCGCCCTCGTGAGCGGGGAGCTGGGCCATCGCTGAGATCGATGGTGACATCCCGAGCGCGATTCAGGGCCGGGCCAGGCGCCCTCAGGCGTACTCGGCGAGGGACGGATCGACGTCGAAGCCCTCGGTGTCCGGCCCGTGCACGGCCAGCCGGTGCCAGCCGGCGGCGCCGATCATGGCGGCGTTGTCGGTGCAGAGCCGGAGCGGCGGGACGCAGACGTGCAGCCCGGCGAAGCGGTGGCCGACCCGCTCCGCGAGCGCCCGGTTGGCGGCGACCCCGCCGACCACGGCTACCGAGGTCGCCCCGGTCTCCTCCACCGCCGCCTCCAGCCCATCCACGAGCTGGGTGACTGCGGCCTCCTGGAAGGCGGCGGCGAGCGCGTCGCGGACCTCGGCGCGGCGCGGGATGCCACGCTCGTCCACCTCCTCCGCCGGCAGGTCGCGGATGGCATAGCGCACCGCCGTCTTCAGCCCGCTGAAGGAGAACGCGCCCTCCAGCCGGGTGCGCGGCAGCGGGAAGGCGCGCGGGTCGCCGGTCAGGGCGGCCCGTTCCACCACCGGCCCTCCCGGGTAGGGGAGCCCGAGCATGCGGGCCACCTTGTCGAAGGCCTCGCCGACGGCGTCGTCGCGGGTGCTCGCCAGGCGACGCGCCTGCCCGTGCCGGCAGAGCTCGATGGTGTCGGTGTGGCCGCCGCTCACCACCAGTGCGACGAAGGGTGGCTCGAGCTCCGCGTCCGCGAGCCAGGCCGAGTAGACGTGGCCGGCCAGATGGGAGACCCCGGTGATGGGGAGGCCGCGGGCGCGGGCGGCGGCCTGCGCGTAGGCGGCGCCGACCACCAGGCAGCCGGCCAGGCCCGGACCGCGGGTGACGGCGATCGCGTCGACGGCCTCCCAGCCGCCCTCCGCGCCGGCCAGCGCGGCGTCGACCACCGGGGCGAGCATCTCCAGGTGGGCGCGCGCCGCCAGCTCGGGGACGACACCCCCGTGGGGAGCGTGCAGCGCGATCTGCGACGACACGTGGCTGGAGAGGATCTGCCGGCCGTCGCGCACCACCGCCGCCGCCGTCTCGTCGCACGAGGTCTCGATGGCCAGGATGTTCATCCGGGCCGCGTCAGAGGGGCGCCGCCGGGCTTCACCGGCGCGGGTAGTCGGAGGGGGGCGGAGGTCCCATGCCCACGATGTCGATCCCCTCGAGGATGTCGACGAACCGGCTCTTGAAGACGGGCGCGTGCAGCGAGTCGCTCCACATCACCACCGCGTCCTCGCCGTTGTCCGTGTAGTAGCCCCGCCGCCGCCCGATCGCCTTGAAACCGAAGCGCTCGTAGAGGCGGATGGCGTGCCCGTTGGTCACCCTGACCTCCAGTGTGATCCAGCGCGCGCCGAGCTCATAGCTGCGCTGCACCAGGGCGGCGAACATCGCGGTGCCGAGACCCTGATGCTGGCTCAGGGTGCGCACCCCGATGGTGGTGATGTGGGCCTCGTCGGACACCTTCCAGAGCCCGCCGTAGCCGATGATGTCGCCCCGGCCACCGTCACGGAGGACGAAGTAGTGAGCCTGGCGGTTCTGCGAGAGCTCGGACGCGTACGCGTTCCGGGGCCAGGGCGAGAGGAAGATCTCACGCTCGATCGCCTGGACTGCGGGGATGTCACCACTGCGCATCCGCTCGATGAGGAGGTGTGGCGCGACCTTCATCGCCGTCGATGATACGCGAGGGCCCCGCGCAGCACTTGCGACAGTCCGCCTGTGCCAGTCCGAGGGCGCTGAGCCTCTCAGTCCAGGTAGGTGGCGGCCAGCCCGGCCAGCGCGAGGGGCGGTCGGGCCAGGGCGGCGGGGATGGCGGCGGCGAGCGCCCGCACCGGGTCGCCCGGCAGGACGCCGGGGAGATCCAGGGCGTCGAGCGTCACCGGCGGAGGCTCCCCGACGGCCACCGAGGCGAGGCTGACGCGGCGCGCCTCCCCGTGCATCTCCAGGATGCCCTCACGCCTGTGGAATCGGCCGGCATAGGCGCCGTCCCGGCCCGCCTCGACGAGGGCCAGCGTCTCGTTCTCGCCGTCCGGCGCCGATCTCGCCGCCACCTCGAGGCTGCTCACCCCATGGAGGGGAAGGCCGAGGGTGTGGGCCACGCCCAGCCCGATCGCGATCCCGGACCGCAGGCCGGTGTACGAGCCGGGACCGGTGACCACCACCACCGCCCCCAGATCGGAGAGCCCGAGCTCGACCAGGCAGCGGTCGAGCCAAGGGAGCGCGGCGCCACCGGAGGCGGTCCGGGCGGCGACCAGCTCGCCAGCCAGGCCGGCGCGCAGAACCACCAGGCGATGGCGGGAGGCGGTGTCGATGGCGAGGACGGTCATCGCGGCCACCCGGCGGCGCCGGTCACCCGCCGGCCACCGCGGCGCGCCAGGCGGAGAGGAGCCGCAGCGGGGCCTGCTCCGGGTCGAGCGCGCCGATGCGCCGGAGCTGGTCGCCGGCGATGTCGAGGAGGAGGCGGAGCGGCCGCCACGGCTGGAGGTCGGCGCACCCGGCCCACTCCACCGCGACCGGAGCGCTCTCCAGCAGGCTGTCCAGGTCGAG
>JBEKAP010000140.1:0-10969 GCA_050015875.1 Candidatus Dormibacteria bacterium
GACCACGAGGCCGGCAGCTGCGCCGGCGGCGGCGGCGGCGGCGGCGCCACCACGGTGGGTGGCGGTGGCGGTGGCGGCGGCGGGTGCTCGGCCTCCAGCGGCGGCGACGGCGCCCAGGCTCTGGGGGGGGACGGCGGCAACGGCAACGACTCCACCGGCGGCGGTGGTGGCGGTGGAGGCGGCGGCTGGTACGGCGGAGGCGGTGGCGGCGGCGGCACCTACGACGCCTTCGAGGGCAGCTCGGGTGGCGGTGGTGGCGGCGGGTCGAGCGACTGCACCAGCTGCACCGGCGTCTCCTACTCGTCGGGCAACCTCGGTGGCGGCTCCGCCACCATCTCCTGGCAGCAGATCTCGAGCAGCGTCGCTCTCGGTCCCGATCCGACCTCGCTGCCCTTCGGCGGGACGCTGACGCTGACCGCGACGGTCACCACTCCCTCGCTCTCCGGCTACCAGCCCACCGGGACGATCGACTTCACCGGGCCGTCGGTGCCGAGCGGCTGCGACAGCGTGGCGCTCGCGGCCGTCGCCGGCGGCGGCTCCACGGCCACCTGCAGCCTCGCGGTCGGAGACGGGGGCGCCACCAGCCTGCCCTCGGATGAGGACTTCTCGGCGTCGTACGGTGGTGACGGGACGGCGGCGAGCGCGAGCGGCGGCACCACGGTGACCGTGGACCAGGCCACGACCACCAGCGAGCCCGTCACCGCGCTCCTGGAGAGCTCCGGTGGCAGCGCGACCACGACCTGGTCGTCGACGGACCAGTGGGCCCTCAGCACCACCGTGAACGGCGAGTACGCGGCCAGCCGGCCGTCGGGGACGGTCACGTTCGACGAGACCGCGACCCATGGCTCGACCACGCTCAGCGGGCCGGACAGCGCCTGCTCCAGCACCTTCACGGCCATCGCCCAATCGACCGACGTCAGCTGCCAGTTCTCACCCGTGATCCCGGGCGCCACCTACACCTTCACCGCGACCTACCCGGGCAGCACCGACTTCAGTGGCACGACCAGCCCGAGCACGACCTGCACCCCCTCCGGGTGCGTCGTCCCCAAGGCGGTGACCTCGACCTCGATCACCCTGGAATCGTCGTCGGCAACGGTGACCTACGGGCAGACGGTCACGGTGGGCGGCGCGGTGACGGGCCTGCCCAGCGGCGACACCGCGGCGACGCTCACCTACGAGTACCAGGACGGCACCCCGGTCGAGTGCAACGGCGGCGACTCGGGGACGGTGAACGTGGGCAGCGGCGGCACCGCGGCCGCCTGCGTCTTCACCCCCGCAGTCGCGGACACCTCGGTCGATGCGGTGTTCAACCCCGACGCGTACGCCGGCGGCAGCGCCTCACCTCAAGACATCGCCCTCTCGGTCACCCGGGCGGTGACATCGACGGCCGTGAGCGCGGCCGGTGCCGGCGGCTACGACGACGTCGGGGTGCGGGTGACGGTGAGCGCCACCGTGACCAACACCGCCAACACCGGCCCCGGGCCCGCCGGCACCCTCGCCTTCCACGAGGACGGCAGCACCACCCCGCTCCCGGGTTGCGGCGCCGTCATCGTGACCCCCGGGAGCGGCTCGAGCCCCGACAGGTCGAGCGCGAGCTGTGTCGCTCCCGGGCGCGCCACCACGGGCACCGACACCTTCACGGCCACCTTCAGCCCAGCGGCGGCGGTCTCCGCCGACTGGGGCTCGAGCACCTCGGCGGCGGACAGCTACACGACGTCCGTGGATCCGACCTCGGTCACGGTCACCCCGACGGCGAGCTCGGTGAGACCGGTGTCGCTCGCGGCCGGCGACTCGGAGACGGTGACCGCGACCGTCGCCCTGACCTCCGGGGTGGTGGGAGCGGGCGCCGGCACCAGCCCCGAGGGGACGGTCACCTTCTCCGACAACGGGAATCAGATCTCCAACTGCGCCGGGCTCTCGCTCACCGGGAGCGGCACCTCCGGGAGCGCGACCTGCACGCTCACGGCGGGCACGGCACCCCTCCTGCCCGGGACGCTCTACCTGATCACCGCCCAGTACGACCCCGACCCCGCGACCGGCGGCTCCGGCTCCGACGCGACCGCGGATCCCCTCTACATCCTGGTCGCGGGTGCGAGCACCACGACGGCGGTCGCGGTCGACACGTCGGGCGGCTCCGACGTCACCGGCGGCTCGGTCGCCTACGGGGTACCGCTCGAGCTGGTCGCCAGCGTCACCTCGACCGCGGCCACGGTCTCGGAGGGGACGGTGAGCTTCACCGTCGACGGCTCGCCCGGGTGCCAGAACGTGCCGGTCACGGCGGGCCAGGCGGTGTGCGCCGTGACCGCCGGGGCGGGCGCCCTCAGCACCGCCGCCGCCTACGGCGACGCGTCCTCCACCTTCCTCAGCTCGACGTCCACCACCGTGAGCGCGACGGTCACCTCGGCGTCCACCTCCACCTCGATCGCCGTCGCTCCGGACCCCACGGACTCCTCGGATGTCCTGGTCACGGCGACGGTCACCGACACCGCCACCGGCTCCACGGTCGCCCCGGCGGGCACGGTCGACTTCACGGGTGGCGCGACCTGCTCCGGGGTCGCGCTGGTCACGGTCGCTGGCCAGTCGACCGCCGGCTGCGCGGTGGCATCCCCGGGGGCGGGCCCGACCACCTTCTCGGCCGCCTTCACCACCGCGGGTGGCGACTTCGCGGGCTCGTCCGGATCCGTCAGCTACACGGTGGGCACCTGCTCCGCGGACTTCTCGACCCTCTGGAGCGCCGCGGGAGGCTCGCCGCTGGACCTCGGGCTCGGCTCGCTCAGCTCGACGCTCGACACCTCCACGGTGACCCTGGGAAGCGTGACCGGCGGCTGCAACCCGGCCACCGTGATCCCGGTCACCGGAGCCACGCTCTCCATCTACGGAAAGACCATCGCCTCCAGCAGTCTCAGCGGCTACCTCGAGGACGCGTCCAGCTCCGGCGGCGACCCCCAGCTCTGCCTGGACGGCGGGACGCTCTCCTTCCCCTCCGGCTGGAGCCTTCCCTCGATCACCCTGGGCAGCTCCGCCGGCGGCAACCGCATCTGCTTCTCGGTCATCGCCGCCAGCAGCAGCTCGCTCACGGTCGGCGGCGTCTCCAGCGCCCAGCTCCAGGCCACCGGGATCACGCTTCCCTTCGGCAGTCCCGACTCCGCGCTCAGCTACACACTGACGCTGAGCTTCGCCGCCACCGCGCCGGCGGGGTCGTGCTCGGCCGCCGCGGACCAGGCGACGCTGAGCTTCGCTCCCCAGGGCTCGCCGGGCAGCTCCCCCTACCTCGAGGCCTCGATCACCCTCGGCGTGGCAAGCGGCACGGCGAGCGCCTGCGGCCAGGTGACCGTGGGCAACCTCTTCACCGGCGGGCCGGTGAGCGGGACCTTCACGGTGAGCACCGGCACGTCCGGAAGCATCGCCGGCAGCCTGACCGTGGACGCGCTGACCACGGCACCGATCTCGTTGGCGCCCGGGCTCGAGCTGTACAACGTCGCCGCCACCGTCTCCAGCTCGAGCGGTCTGAGCGTGTCGGCGTGCGCGGTGCTCGGCGACCCCGGAGGCTCCCTGAGCCTGCCCGCGGCCGGCTGCAGCAGCGCGGTAGCGGGCCTGACGACCGCGGTGGGGGTCTCGGTGAGCGGCGGGTACGCGGGCGGCAGCTGGACACTCTCGCTGAGCGCGGCCACGGGGCTCAGCTGGCAGCCGTTCTCCAGCCTCTCGTTCTCGAACCTGACCCTGTCGGGATCGGTGAAGCTCACCTCGGGGGCGGTCAGCTTCGACATCGAGGCGGGGACGCCGCCGTCCGGGACCACCCCGCCCGCGCATCCCCTGGTCGCCTGGGACCCGGCCTCGGGCGTCGCGGTGGACCTCAGCTGCCTGGCCTTCGCCTACGGGATGACCCCGAGCTGCGGCAGCGCGCTCTCCCTCGGCACCCCCACCGATCCCACCCTGGTGGTGGACGGCTACGTCTCGCTGGGATCCGGGAGCGAGAGCTTGAGCGCCGGGCTGGCGGGCAGCATCGACCTCCGGCAGGGCACCGCGTCGCTGGCGCTCGATCCCTCCACCACCAGCGACGCGATCACGGTCGTCGACGGTCTGACCCTCACCCTGGACAGCCTCAGCGTGAGCGGCAGCGTGGGTGGCGGCCTCACCGTGACCGGCGCGGCCTCCGCGACCGTCCCCTCGGTCAGCTCGACCCCGATCACGGTGACCGTGACCAACGCTTCGGGGGCGCTCGTGATCGCGGTGAGCGGGATCGATCTGAGCGGGGCGGGGATCCCGGTGCAGGGCTTCTTCGCCTACGCGTCCGGGGCGGTGGCCGCATACCCCACCGGGATGGCCGCGATCGGCAGCGGCGGTGCCGTCGACCTGGTCACCGGCTTCAACGCCTTCGGCGTCTACACCCTGCCCGCCGGGGTGGCGGCCGCGCTCAGCGCGGCCGGATTGGACCTGACCTCGGGATCCACCCTCCAGTTCTCGGGGAGCTGGGATCCGGGCGCCACGCCCCACGATCGACACCCAGGACGGCTCCTTCTCGGGCACCGTGACGGTGTCGGGCTTCCATCTGTTCGGACAGCTGGTCGGATTCGCGGGGACCCTTGCGCGATCGGCATCCGGCTCGATCACGGCGAATGTCCAGAGCTGCCAGCCGACGGCCGGCGGCTGCGCTCCCGGAGCGATCGCCGGTCCCTTCACCCCCTTCCCCGGCGTGCCCCTCCAGCTGACCGACGTCTCCTTCAGCTTCGGGACCTCCGGGATCAGCGTGAGCGGCACCGCCACCGTCCAATCCCTGGGCAGCCTCTCGGTGTCGGGCTCGCTCACCTCCCTCGAGAACTGGTCGATCACCGTCACCGCCACCCAGGCACAGGCGTGGACTCCCGTGCCGGGGGTGACGCTCGACGCCAGCCTCTCGGGCACGCTCACCGATGCGAGCGGCGTGATCACCTTCGTGCTTTCGGCGACCGGGGCGGGCGGGCAGAGCCTCTTCACGATCAGCGTCGGCGGGGTGACGGTCAGCGTCGCCGCGGTGCGGCTCGGCAACGGCACGCCGCCGTCGGGCTGCAGCGTGGCCAGCGCCGGCGACCTCTGGCTGTGCGTGTCGGGGTCGCTGAGCCTGGACCTGGCGTCCGTGTCCGGGTCGGTCTCGGTCACCGGCACCTTCGACCTGACGGCGGGCTCCCTGCTGCTCACGGCGACCCTGCCATCGCTCGCCTTCGCGAGCTCGGACGGCAGCGTAACCCTGGATGGCCCGACCCTGACCCTCAGTGAGTCCGGCGGCCAGTTCCAGGTGACCGGCACGGTGCCGTTGACCGCCCAGATGCCGGGTGGCGGAACCTTCACGGCGACGGTGACGCTCGCCTTCCTGTCCGGGGGCACCTTCGTCGCCGGCATCGAGGCCGACCTCTCCCAGTGGCTGGGGGGCTACGGCGGCACGGTCTACGTCTACTACGCGAGCGGCGCGGTGAGCTCCTTCCCGACCGGGGATCCGGCCATCGGCTCGGTCGCCCTCGCCCCGGGCCTGGACTTCGCCCTGACCATGGAGATCCCCGAGTCGGCGGCCTCCGCCCTCAAGCCCTGGGTCACGCTCACCACCGGCGTGGAGTTCGTCGCCACCGGCAACATCGACTTCGCCGCCGACGCGTTCACCTTCAAGATCGAGGTCAGCGCGCTGGCCCGCGGCGGCATCCAGATCTTCTCGACCCACGGCGTCTCCCTGGTGGTCGACGACGGCTACGTCAAGGTCCAGATCGTCGGCGGGACCGCGCAGTTCGGGATCGGGATGACCTCGACCCTCAACCTGCCGTCGATCTACGCCGGAGACCCGGCGTCCTCGTTCGATCTGAGCGGCGAGCTCGACGTCACCACCACCGAGCAGATCACCGTCAGCCTTGCGCTCGGCACCTGTGGCGGCACGACCGGGGGGTGGGTCGACGCCTTCGGGATCCCCGGACTCACTGTCCAGTGCGCCGATATCGAGGGCGGGATCAACTTCGAGACCGACATCCCCACCCCGGTGGCGTCCTTCGACGGCACCATCACATCTCTGCCGTCGGTGATCGCGAACGTCATCGGCTTCCAGGAGGGGGCGCCGATCACCTTCGCCATGGACCTCAGCCTGACGACGCCGATGCTCGACGTCTCCATCGGCACCAAGAACGCGACCACCCCGGTCCTGGAGCCGCTCGCCTACTTCGGCCAGGGCTCGCTCATCGAGGTGTACTACGCCGACCTCTACATCAGCCCCCAGGCGGTGACGGTGGGCCAGACGACGTATCCCGCCGGGCTCGGGCTGGGCTTCCAGGCGACCGTGGCCGGGGTGCAGATCAATGTGCTCGCCGATGTCGGCCTCTCGCCGCCCAGCATCGACGTCGACGCCACCATGTCCCAGATCGACATCGACACGCTCTCCCTCGGGCCGGTGACGCTGATCATCGACGCGTCGACCAGCAGCTTCGAGTTCGAGTTCCAGGGCGCGCTCTCGCTGGGGCCGGGATCGGAGCAGATCGGTCCCGCGCTGTCGGTGGGTGGATCGCTGGCCGCGTCCGTGGACGTCGACGTGAGCACGAGCGGGGTCTCCGCCTTCATCGCGGGTGACATCGACGTCCTCCTCGGCGCCAAGCTGGCCCAGTCGGTGTGCTACTGGGAGGGCTTCGTGCCCTACCCCTGCAACTTCCAGTGGGAGTACACGACCCTCTCCTTCACCCTCGCCAGGACCGGCTTCTCGCTCAACCAGAGCGGCATCACCCTGGAGGCGGACGGGTACTCCCTCACCTTCGATTGGGACGGCCACGTCTCGGTGTCGCTGGCGCACACCGTCCCCGGGTCGACCGCCGCGTCGGGCACCGCCCTGGTGGCGCACGCCGTCCCGATCGGAGGGGCGAGCTCCCCGGCAGGCCTCACGACCACGGCCCCCGCGCGGCTGCTCGCCGCGGGGACGGCGGCGACCCCGTCTCCGGGGCCGGGCGGCGTGATCGTCGGCCCGCTGCCCGGCGCCGCCACCCCGAGCGGCCGCTGGAGCCAGGCGGCGTCGATGCCCGGGGCGGGGGCCTTCGCCGCCTCGGCGCTACTCCGCAACGGGGAGGTGCTGGTGGCGGGCGGCCTGGATGCCGGCGACGCTCCGACGGCGTCGGCCGCCGTCTACGACCCGGCGACCGGTCAGTGGTCCGCTGCCGCCGCGATGAGCACCCCCCGGGTGGGGGCGGTGGCGGTCGTCCTCGCGAGCGGCGACGTGCTGGTGGCGGGCGGCGTCGACGGCAGCGGCGCGCCGCTCAGCTCAGCCGAGCTCTTCGACCCCACCACCGACTCGTGGTCGGCGGCGGCACCGATGCCGAGCGCCCGCGAATTCGCCGCCGCGGCGGTCCTGCCCGACGGTGCCGTCCTGGTGGCGGGAGGGGTCGGCGATGGCCACGCCGAGCTGGCCACCGCCATCGCGTACCACCCCGGTTCGAACACCTGGACGTCGGTGGCCGCCATGGGCACCGCCCGCTCCTTCGCGGCGGCGGCCGGCCTCGGCGACGGGCGGGTGCTGGTCGCCGGGGGCATGGGTGCCGGCGGGCCGCTGGCCACCGCCGAGATCTTCGACCCGGCCACCGGCGCCTGGAGCCCGACCGTTCCGATGGCCACAGCCTGCGCCATGGGCCAGGCGGTGCTCCTCTCGGGCGGGGACGTCCTGGTGGCGGGCGACGCCCCGGACGCCCAGCTCTACGACCCGTCGTCCGGCACCTGGAGCCTCACCGACGCCGCCGGGTCTCCCACCGGGACCTTCCTCGACCTGGTCCCCCTGCCCGGTGGCGGCGCGCTCGCGGTCGGCGGGGACGTCGCCGGGAGTGGCTCCTCGGCCGCGGAGGTGTATGACGCCGGCTCGAATCAGTGGGCGTCCGCCGGTGCCCTGCCCTCACCGCTCATGGCCGCCGCGGCGGTCGAGCTCGGCAACGGCGAGGTGCTGGTGGCGGGCGGAGCCCAGGGGACCCTCTCCTCGAGCGCCAGGGACATCACCCCCGAGGCGGGATCCGAGCTGTACTCCACCACCGCGCACCCCGCGGCCGCCTCCGTCTCCCGCCCGGTCCCGTCCCCCGGTTCCCCGTGGCCCTGGGTGGGCATCGGCGCCCTGGTGCTGATCCTCGCAGCCGCGGCCGCGGCCTTCCGCCGCCGGCTGCCGGGGCTGCGAGGCAGGGCCTGACCGGTCCACGTCCGCGCCTGACGGGCGCGCACCTCGGGTTGGGGGCCCACGTCCGCGCCGTCCCGCCGGCGCGTCCTCTCCCGGGTGGTGACCCCCCCCCCAGGCCGGTCGCTACGGTGTCTTGGCCCAGGTGACCACCGTGGGCTGGCCGGGACGCTCGCGGCGGGCGATCACCTGCCAGCCGGCCCTGCCCAGCTGCTCCTCGTCGGCCTCGCGCTCGTCGTCGCTGTCGGCGCGCTCCAGGATCAGGGAACCGTCCGGGAGCCGGAGGGCCTGTTCGACGTCGGCGGGGGTGACCATGCACGGAGCGTAGGGACGGCGGATGCGTCGTGCGGAGATGGAGCCGTCACGAAACGCCGACGTCACGTCACAAGAGCCCAGGTGGATCGCATGGCCTCATGTTCAGCCGTCCTGTGCTGGGAGCAGGTGCACCTCCCCGGCCACCAGGCGGACACGGCCCCTCCGGGTCTCGACCAGGAGGGCGCCGTCGTCGTCGATGCCGAGCGCCGTGCCCTCCACCCTCGACGTCCCCAGCTGGGCGCGGACCGGCCCGCCCAACCCCGCCGCGCGCTCGGTCCAATCCGCCCGCAGGCTCCGGATGCCACCCGCCTCCACCTGCCGGAGCCGGCGGCCCAGCTCCGGCAGCAGTGCGGTGAGGAGAGCGTCCCCGCCGCACGCCGCCCCGGCGAGCCGGTCCAGGCTCACCCCGGGGACGCCGGGGGGGAAGCCGGGGACGGTGAGGTTGACTCCCAGCCCCAGGACGATCCCACCGCCCGTCTCGACCTCGGCGAGGATGCCGGCCAGCTTGCCCGGGCCGGCTAGCACGTCGTTCGGCCACTTGAGCCGGCAGGCGACCCCGGTGAGGCCGGTGATCGCGTCGGCAACGGCCAGACCCGCCAGGAGCGGGACCCCGGCGGCCACCTGCGCCGGGCGGCGCAGCAGGATGCTCATCAGGAGCGCCGTGCCCGGCGGCGCCAGCCACCGGCGTCCGGATCGGCCGCGGCCCGCCGTCTGCTCCTCCGCCACGCAGCAGAACCCCTCGCGCGCGCCGCTCCGGGCGGCCTCGCGCACCACGTCCTGGGTGCTCGGGGTGCGAGCCAGCCGGCGGAGCTGGAAGCCGGGGAAGACGGCCTCTCCCGCCCGCCGGAGCGCGGCCTCGGAGCCGGCTCCCGGGGTCGGGCTCATCCCCCGCGCCCCACGCCGAATGGCGCGAATTCCGAGTCTTGACCACCCCGTGCTTTCATGCCTAGGATTTTGCGACCCGCCGGGAGAAGTCAGTCCCTCGGCGGGATCGACGTGCCCTCGGGGAGGGCGAGAAGTCAACCCATCCTTCAGGAGGGGGAGCGGTTGCTGATCCAGAGTACCTGCATGACCATCACCGAGCTGCAGGAGCGCGCCGAGGCCGACCGGGACGTCAGATACGCGCGCCGGAAGAAGATCCGCGCCATCGACCAGCTGATCAACGACTTCGAGATGCTCAACCTCGCCGAGGAGGTCGATGTCCCCGGAGAGTTGAGGCATCGGGCCAACCGGTTCATCGTCGCCGCCGCGCATCCGCTGGTGAAGCGACCCTGTGACGAGATCCCGATCGCCGACTGGATGGAGGCTCTGTACGACCTCCAGGACACCCTGATGCTCCCGAGCGAGGACGACCTGGACTGAGGCCCGGGGCCGAGCTCGCGGTTCGGCCTCCCCTGGGTCAGCCGGCCGGCCCGCCGCCCACCGCGGCGACCAGCGCCTGCGTTGCCCCCTCCGGGTCCGCCGCCCCCATCACCGCCCCCATGACCGCCACCCCCGCGGCGCCCGCGGCGCGGCAGTCAGACGCGGTGCCGGCGTCGACCCCCCCCAGGGCGTGGACGGGAAGGTCGGGGACGGTCCGGGCCAGCCGGGCCAGGCCGGCGAGCCCGAGCGGCGGTCCGTACCCCGGTTTCGACACGCTGGAGAAGATCGGGGAGAGGGTGGCGTAGGCGGCTCCGCCGTCGCGGGCGCGCCGCAGGGAGAGGGCGTCGTGGCAGGAGCGACCGAAACGCTGGCGGCGCGGGCCGGCGCCATGGGGACGGCCGCGGTCCCGACCGCTGCCTGCGGCCCCGCCCGGCCACGGGTCGGCGTCCGCCAGGTGCACCCAGACCGCTCCCAATTCCTCCGCGAGCACCGGATCGGAGGCGACGATCAGCACCCCCTTCGCTGCGCTGAGGAGGCCGGCGAGGATCTCGCCCAGCTCCCGGCGCCGCTCGTGGGGCAGGTCCTTCTCACGCAGCACCAATGCCCGGGCTCCGCCGGCCACCGCCGCCTCCACCGTCTCCGCCAGGGTGCGCCCCCGGCGCTCGCAGGCCCGGCGGTCGGTCAGCACGAGCAGTGGGGGGAGCGCGGTCACCCCGGAGCCAGGTCGGCGAGGCCCAGGTTGCTGGTGGACGCCTCCGCGTGATACCGCCGCGGGATGCGCCCGGCGAGCCGGGCCAGGCGCCCCGCCTCGACCGCCTGCCGCATCGCCCGGCCCATCCGCTCGGGATCGTGGGCCCGGGTCACCGCGGACGCGAGCAGCACGCCGGCACAGCCCAGCTCCATCGCGATCGCGGCATCGGAAGCGGTGCCCACCCCCGCGTCCAGGATGACCGGCACCTCCGCCCGCTCCACGATCAGGGTGATGGCGTGCGGGTTGCGGATGCCGAGGCCGCTCCCGATCGGTGCCCCCAGCGGCATCACCGCCACGCAGCCCGCCTGCTCCAGCCGTCGGGCCACGACGGGGTCGTCGCCGCAATAGGGGAGGACGGTGAAGCCGTCGGCGACCAGCTTCTCGGCGGCGTC
>JBEKAP010000141.1:0-6633 GCA_050015875.1 Candidatus Dormibacteria bacterium
TCGTTCTCCATGGAGATGTCGTCCGCGTCCCCCTCGACCACATCCTGGACCGCCTCCGGCATGTGCCGGTGGTAGAGCAGAGATGATGGTCCGTGGAAGCCCTCGCGGCTGAACAGCTCCTCGTAGACCGGTGCGCCGTCCATGGCAAAGCGCTGATGACGCTTCCGGGGCAGCTCACCCAGCCGCATGTAGGGCCGCACCGCGCAACGGTACCAGGAGCGGGGGAGGGCGGTGGTGTGTCACGGGCGAGCCCTCACCGGACGTCACGGTCGGGTGTGATCGGGTAGGGTTGAGTCACTCGGCGGTGCTGCCAGGCGGGCCCGTGGCGCGGTCCTGGCGGAGAGCCCAAACGCCGCACGAGAGGAGGAGCCTGTGCCATGACGCGGATGCACGGTCCGAGGTGGGGGGCCGCCCCCGGTCTGCTGGCGGTCGCGGCGCTCGTCGCCGCATGCGGTGGCACCACCACCCCCCCCACGCCGAC
Source organism: Candidatus Dormibacteria bacterium (assembly GCA_050015875.1). GTDB lineage: Bacteria > Chloroflexota > Dormibacteria > Aeolococcales > Aeolococcaceae > Changshengia. Next base: position 482 of record JBEKAP010000141.1, read on the forward strand.
GCGCGGCGCCACCTCGACCCCGGTGCCGACGGCATCCACCCCATCCTCGCCCGCCGTCACCACCCTGCCCGTCGTGACCGCCGCCCCGGCGACCGTGGCTCCGACCCCGATCGCGGGCTTCGCGACCGCCTCGGTGACCTTCGTCTCGTCCCAGGACGGCTGGGTGCTCGGCACGGTGGGCGGACACCTGGCGCTCGCCCGCACCCAGAACGGCGGCACGAGCTGGACGAGCGTCACCCCGCCTCCCACCACCTTCCTGACGCTCGCCGGGGGAAGTGGGGTTGATGGAGTCCGCTTCGCGGACCAGCAGGACGGCTGGGCCTACGGCTCTCAGCTCTGGGCCACCCACAACGGCGGCATAAGCTGGACCCAGATCGCCCTGCCGGGCCTGAACTCCTCCACGGGGTCGGTCCCGATCCAGGGTCTGGAGACGGCCGCCGGCACGGTCAATGCCGTGTACTACGGGGCCGGTGGCTTCGACATCGCCTCCAGCCCGACCGGCAGCAATGCCTGGGCGGTGTCGCCGACCACCATCGCCTATGGCGCCGGGCCCATCCCGCAGGCCCAGCTCGTCATCCAGGGCTCGGCCGGCTGGGTCGTGGAGGACGACCGGGTCGTGGCCGGCGGCGCCCGTCTCCAGAGCGGGGCGTGGAGCGCGTGGACGGCGCCCTGCACCGCCGCCAATGGGCCGGCGACCCTCGCCGGCTCCAGTTCGACGGACCTCATCGCCGTCTGCGAGGTGGGCCTGTACGGCGGTTCGAGCACTCCAACCGAGCAGGCCTTCGCCTCGACCAACGGGGGAGGTGCCTTCACCGGGCTGGCGACCGCGCTTCCGGTGGCCTGCCAGGGCGTCCCCTCCCTGGCGAGCCCGACCACCTCGGTCGCCGCGGCCGGATGCGGAGGTGAGATCGTCGCCACCTTCAATGGCGGTGAGAGCTGGGGCACCGTCTTCACCGGTGCGGGCAACACCAGCATCGCCTACGTCGGCTTCACCACCCCCACCCAGGGGGTGGCCATCGAGGTGTCGCTGACCAGCTCCACCGGTCTCCTCCTGATGACCCACGACGGAGGCCATACCTGGGCGGCCGTCACCATCTGATCGCACCTCGCTGACCAGCTCCGGGCGGCCCGCCCGTGCCCCGGAGGGCTCAGGCGGCGCCGCTCACCAGCAGGGCGGCGCCGATGGCGCCGCCCAGGTCGCCGAGTGCCGCCACGTGCACCTCGGGGGCCCGCTCCGGGAGGAAGAGGTGGGGGTTCATCGCCTCCGCGATCCGGGCCGCGTACGGCTCGCCGAGCCGGATCCCCAGCCCACCCTCGATGATCACGGTCCCGATGTCGAGCAGGTTGATCGCCGACGCGATGCCGGTGCCGAGCGCGCCCACGGCGCGGTCGATGAGATCGTGGGCCATGAGGTCGCCGTCGTCGAGGGCCCGGGCCCAGACGCCACTCGTCAACCGCGTCCGGCCGAATTGCTTCATGAGGCGGAAGAGCTGGGTCTTCTCGCCACGATCGGCGCGCTTGCGGGCGGTCGCCTCCATCGCGGCCCTCCCCGAGTAGGCCTCGACGCAGCCGCGCCGGCCGCAGGTGCAGAGCGCGCCGTCGCGGACCACCACCACATGGCCGATCTCCCCGGCGGCGCCCCGTCCCACCCAGAGCCGGCCGTCGAGGACCAGGCTGCCGCCGACCCCTGTCCCCCAGGAGACGCCGATGAAAGAGGGGTGGCCGCGTCCGGCGCCGAGACGCATCTCGGCTCGGTTGGCGACCTGGACGTCGTTGCCGAGACGGACCGCGCATCCGAGCAGGCGGCCCAGCCGTTCGCCGAGAGGGAACGTGCCATCCCAGCCGGGCAGGTTGCCGGCCTGGGAGACGGTCCCGGCTCGGGCATCGACGCTGCCCGGAGATCCGACGCCGACCCCGACGAGACCGCGCGTGGTGACCCCGGCCGTCGATGCCGCTTCGCCGATCGCCTCGGCCATCGCCGCGGTCACCGCCTCTGGGCCGCCGTCGACGGGGGTGGGCCGGCGCGCCTCGCCGATAACCCGGTGGGTGCGCGTGATGATGACGGCCTGGATCTTCGTGCCGCCGAGGTCGATGCCGCCTCGGAGGGAACGGTTGTCACGTGCCAGGCCAGTCGCCATCGTCACTCCCGCTGGGGTGCCGTCGTGAACAGTCGCTGGTCAACCATACTGTTCGGAGCCCTGCGGCGGCGCTGGAGCCCGCAACAGCAGGTCCCGGGGAGGAGCCGAGCATGCAGCTGGGGATGGTCGGTCTGGGGCGGATGGGGGCAAACCTCGTCCGCCGTCTGATGCGGGACGGGCACGACTGCGTCGTCTACGACGTCAACGCCCAGGCCGTCGCCACCCTCGTGGCCGAGGGCGCGGTGGGCGCCGCCTCGCTCGACGAGTTCGTCGCCGCCCTGACATCGCCCCGGGCGGCCTGGGTGATGGTTCCCGCCGCCCTCACCGGCGACACCGTCGACGCGCTCGCCGCGCGTCTCGGCGAGGGGGACGTCATCATCGACGGGGGCAACAGCTACTACCGCGACGACATCGAGCGGGCGGAGAGGCTGTCCACCCTCGGTCTCCACCACGTGGACGTCGGGACGAGCGGCGGGGTGCACGGGCTGGAGCGGGGATTCTGCCTCATGATCGGGGGGGAGCCCCAGGTCGTGGAACGGCTCGAACCCATCTTCCGCAGCATCGCGCCCGGTGTGGACGCTGCGACGCGCACCCCGGGACGGCAGGGCGACCCGTCACCGGCCGAGCAGGGCTACCTCCACTGCGGGCCTCACGGGGCCGGACATTTTGTCAAGATGGTCCACAACGGGATCGAGTACGGCTTGATGGCCGCCTACGCCGAGGGGCTCAACATCCTGTTCAAGGCCAATGTCGGCATCACCGAGCAGCAGGCGAGCGCCGAGAGCACGCCGCTCCGGGATCCTCGGTATTACCGCTACGAGCTCCCCATCCCCGAGGTGGCCGAGGTGTGGAGGCGTGGCAGCGTGGTCGCCTCCTGGCTCCTCGACCTCACCGCCGGCGCCCTGCTCCGCTCGCCGGAGCTCGCCGACCTGGCCGGCCGGGTTTCCGACTCCGGGGAGGGCCGCTGGACCGCCATCGCGGCGGTCGACGAGGGCGTCCCCGCCCACGTGCTGACCGCGGCCCTCTACGAGCGCTTCAGCTCGCGAGGCGAGGCCGATTTCGCCGACCGGCTGCTGTCCGCGATGCGGCGTGAGTTCGGCGGCCACGCGGAGCTTCCCGCCGGGGGGTAGCCGGGCAGTCCGGGCCGTCCGGGCCGGGCTGTGAGGATTCGCCGACGGAACGGTGACGGGAAGCCTGCCGGGGTGGCGGTCGGGTAACGCGCCTCGACGGGCTTCACGGCGAGGCGGATCGGCGGCCGAGCCGCGTTTAGGCTGCCACCATGAGTCGTCACGCCGCACCCCGCAGGCGGGTGGCGGCTGCCACCGCGGGGGTCGTCGCGCTGCTCGCCGGCGTGACCCTGTCCGTCGCGTCGACGCCTGTCGCCGATGCGACCGCCGGCCCCTTCACCTGCACCCCGGGATTCTTCCAGGTGACCAGCGGGCTGCTCAACAAGCTGGACCCGGTGACCGGCGTCTACACGCCTGTCGGCAGCGCCTACAGCGACACCTACAACGCGATGGGCTACGACACCCTCAACAACTACCTGTACGCGATCGACACCGGGACCGACAAGGGGGACCTGCTGAGGATCGCCAGCGACGGTTCGGTGACCAACCTGGGGACACCGACCGGCTATCCGGCGGGCACCACGTCGGTCGCGGGCGATTTCGACGGGAACGGCGACCTCATCGTGCAGGACAGCGCCACGATCTACTACTCGATCAACGTGGCGACGATGACGGCGACCAAGCTGACCATCACCGGCTCCACCCAGTCCGTCGACGACCTGGTCTGGATCGGCGGCTACATGTACGGGCTGACGGGCGAGAATCCGGTCGTGCTGCTGGTGGTGGACTTGAGCACCGGCGTCGCCACCGAACACGACGTCAGCGGCATCACCAGCACCGACGGCGCCTTCGGTGCCGGTTTCTCCGACCAGCCCGACGACCTCTTCTTCTCCGACAACAGCGGTCAGGGCATCTACTCGCTCTCGGGATACACCACCAGCACTCCGTCGGCGACCTACGAGGCACCGGGCGCGGTGACCGGGAACAACGACGGCGCCGCCTGCAAGCTGGCCGGATCGCCCTTCGCCGGCCCCACCGCCAACCCCGACAGCTACAGCCCCCTGGCCGGGCAGGCGTTCTCGGTCGATGCGGCCGGCGGCGTGCTTGCCAACGACACCGGGAGCGAGCCGCTGACCGTCGACACCCACACCGCCCCGAGCCACGGGACGCTGACCCTGAACGGCGACGGCTCGCTCACCTACACCCCCACGGGCACCTACTCGGGGCCGGACTCGTTCACCTATGTCGCCGAGGATCCGTACGGGCGCACCTCCAGTCCGGCCACCGTCAGCCTCAGCGTCCTGCCCGCGCCCCAGAACCAGACCGACACCACCGCCCTCGACACCGCCTACACCCAGGCGGCGCCCGGCTTGCTCACCGGAGCCGTGGGCAGCTCACTGAGCCTCGTGTCGAATACCGACCCGGCCCACGGAACGGTGTCGGTGACCGACTCGACCGGTGCCTTCACCTACACGCCGGACACCGACTGGTCGGGCGTCGACACCTTCACCTTCACCGTCGCGGACCTCTACGATCAGACCGCCACCGCCACGGTGACCATGGATGTGCCGCCGTCGGTGCAGCCCGCCGCCTACACCGCCAGCGGGACGAGCCCGCTCGTGGTGGCGGCTCCCGGGCCGCTGGCCGGCGACGCCGGCACCGGACTCACGGTGACCTCGCACACCACTCCCGGCCACGGATCGGTGACCACGAGTGCCAACGGGTCGTTCACCTACACCGCCGCCGCCGGCTTCTCCGGCACCGACACCTTCCAGTACACGGCGACCGACAGCTCGGGGCTGACCGGCACCGCCACGGTCACGGTCCAGGTGACACCGGCCTCCGGCAGTCCGGCATACACGACGCCGGCGGGCACCCTCCTGAGCGTCGCCGCCGCCCAGGGGGTGGTCGCCGCCTCCGACGGGAGCGGACTCACCGCCACCGAGACCGCCGCACCCTCGCACGGCTCGCTCAGCCTCAGCGCCACTGGCGCCTTCACGTACACGCCGGCCCCCGGCTACTCCGGCGACGACGGCTTCGGCTTCGAGGTGACCGACAGTCACGGCCAGCAGGCGTCCGGGACGGCGTCGATCGTCGTCACCCCGGTGGCCGATCCGGACAGCGGCACCACCCCCTACGACACTCAGCTGAGCGTCGCCGCGCCGGGGGTTCTCGGCAACGACGTGGGCGTGAGCCTCACCGTGACCGGTCACACCACTCCGAGCCACGGCACGGTGACGGTCAACCCCGACGGCGCCTATGTCTACACGCCGCACGCCGGTTACGTGGGAACCGATTCCTTCCAGTACACGATCGAGGACCAGGCGGCGAGCCCGGCCACCGCCGCGGTGACGATCACGGTGACCCAGGTCGCGACCTCGTTCACGGCATCGGCGGACCCGGCCACCACGACCTACGGGAGCACGGTGCAGCTGATGGCGTCGGGGCTCCCGGCCAATGCCACCGGCGCCGTGACGTTCACATCCGGTGGCTCGACGCTCTGCACCAGTGGCCAGCTCAGCTCCGGCGCGGCCTCCTGCACCACGGCGGTGCTGGTGCCCGGCACCCATGACGTGACCGCGACGTACGCAGGCGACACGGGATACCTGGGCTCGACCGCCTCCACCAGCTTCACCATCGGCAGGGCCTCGACCTCCTTCACCGCATCGGCCGACCCGAGCAGCGCGAGCTACGGCAGCACGATCCAGCTGACGGCGTCGGGGCTGCCGTCCGGCGCCACCGGCACGGTGACGTTCACCTCCGGTGGCTCGACGCTCTGCACCAGCGGCGAGCTCAGCTCGGGGTCGGCGTCCTGCACCACCGGCGTGCTCACGGCCGCCTCCTACCCGGTGACCGCGACCTACGCGGGCGACACGAACTACCTGGGCTCGACCGCCTCCACCGGCTTCTCCATCGGCAGGGCCTCGACCTCCTTCACCGCATCGGC
>JBEKAP010000142.1:0-6608 GCA_050015875.1 Candidatus Dormibacteria bacterium
TGGGGATGTCGGGCGTCAGAATCCACATCTCCACGGTGGGGAAGGGAACCCCGAGGGCAGTGGCGGCGTCATCCAGGTTGATGCCGGAGCAGTTGCCGCCGTCGAACCTCATCGCCGTGGTGCCAGGGATGGGACCGGGAACACCCAGCGTCACGCCCCCCTGAATGGTTCCGTTGAGGTCGCCGGGCACCGCATCGTACGCCGTCGTCCCGGACGTCTCGCTGAGTGGCCAGTAGCCGATCGGATCATCTGCAGCCACCGCGGCCTGGTACGCCTGCTGGCCGCCACTGACCGCGTAGCCGGCGGAGATGCCATAGGACGGGGTGGAGATCTGGCCTGAGGGCAGCCCAACAACCAGCGAGAGCTGCTGATCGGAAGACGAGAAGTAGTCGAGCTCGTAGGCAAAGCTGCCCGCGGCGGGGAAGTCCAGCGTCACTTGGTAGGCGCGCGGCGAGCCACCTGCGGACTGGTCCCAGGCCGCCATCAGCGGATAGCTGTCGAAGGGTGTGGTCCCCGACGATGGCGCGCTCTGCATCGGACCGTTCACGGCGGTGGCTCCGCCTCCGACCCCGAGCAGGAACCCGTCGTCCGCGATGACGTTGACGACCTCATCCCCTGCCTGCTTCACGATGAACGTCGAGGTGAAGACAGCGTCGAATGAGGTGAGCGCCCCCACCCCCGCCTGCACCCCATCGCCCTGGGCGACGACGCTCCCGTCAGGGGCCCCGGCCATGTTGGCGGTCACGTCGGTGAAAGGACGGGTGCTGGCGCCCAGCCCAGCCAGCGCCGGGGGAAGGTTCTCATCCTGGGCAGGGGGGTTGAAGTCGACGTCGGGGAAGCTCTGCGAGAAGGCCGGGGCTTGGGTTGGCTCGGCAACGAAACTGGTGGCCGACCCCGGCTCCGCAAAGAAGTTGCCCTCGATCGTGGTGCTGGAGACGGCCTCCACAGGCGTGATCCACGAAACGGTCGCTGTGCTCGACGGGAGGACAAGGCTGCCGGAAGCGAACGACGCCTGGGCGGTGTCGGCTCCGTCGACCTTCCCGGTGTAGGTGAAGGTAGCCACCCCGGCGGCATTGGTCGTCCCCGATCCCCCGGTCGCGTTGGCCCCGGTCACTGCGAAGCTGATGGCCTGATTGGCGATCGGCTGGCCGCTCACGTCGACGAAGGTCGCGGTGAGCGTCTGGGCCGTCCCCACCACGTCAGGGCCCGCGCTGACAGGGCTCAGGGTGAGGGTGGCCCCCTGGTAGCCGCTCACCACCTGGGTGGTGAAGCCGTCCGACACCGGTCCATAGCTGTCGCCGTTGAGGTCGGTCCAGATCGCCGCGGCGGTGTCCGTCAGCGCGCCCGCCGGCTGAGAGACCGGAATGGCATAGGTCGCCGTCGCCACCACCGCCGCCCCGGGTGCCAGGCTGACCGGGACCCCGCTCACCGACGCGCCGGTCCCATCGGGAAGGCTGTCGAGCACCTGGGGCGCCGCGGCGGTCGCGCCGCCCACATTCGTGACGCTGATCGAGTACGTCGCAGTGGTGCCCGCCTGGGCCTGGACCGGCCCATTCTTGGTGATGGCGATCACGGGGACGTGCTCGGTGACCGTCGCCGGGACCGGGGTCGCCGACACGGCGCCCGAATATGCCGTGCCGGTGGCCTTCGCCGAGGCGGAGAGCAGAGACCCCTCCACCTTCTGGAGGCGGGCGACGTAGGCGGAGTCCGCCTCCGACTGCCCCTTGGCGGCCACCGCCGGCACCCTGTACGGAGTGGTCACCGTCGCCGACGCCCCGGGCGCCAGCGAGGCCAGCGCCGCGTTCGCGTTCGACCCCAATGTCACCGCGGCACCGCTCGGCGGGGTCACGGTCACGCTGACGCTCGTGACGTTGCCTGACACCCCCGCCTGGAACAGCTGGCAGAACTCGCTGTTCACGGTGTCCAGCTGGCCCGCGCCCTGGGTCTGCCCGTCGGGCAGCACCTCCACGTGGAAACTGTCGCGCGTCTGGGCCACCTGAGTCTTGGTGAGCAGGCTGGTCACCTGCGCCGGAGTAAGAGCGATGGTCGCCGTGTACTGCCAGGTGGCGGTGTCCCCGGGCTGGATCCTGGTGCCCAGCATGGGGTCTCCAGAGGTGGGGTAGGTGACCCCGGTCGCCGCCACCGGGGTGAGGCTGAGGGTCATCCCCGTCGCGCTTCCCGGGCTGACAGGCGAGTATCCCGCGGCGGTCGCCGAGGTCCCGGCCAGGGTCGACCAGCCCACGCCGGTCTGACCGTGGTTGGACTGGGTGGCGCACGTCCCCGTCGGGCTCGTCTGGAGAGCATCGCTGTACGACGCCACCGTCGCCGTGGTGAGGTCCGAGTTCGCGGCCGTCACCGTCCCGGAGAGGGTGAGGGCGGCCCCGGTGTCGGACGCCGTCGCCGAGTAGGTGACCGTGTCACCGGGGGTCGCATTCTGCTCACTGGGCGTGAGCGTCACCCCCAGCTTCGGCGCCAGCGAGGCCGAGGCGACGGTTGCCGCCGTCTCCAGGTTGTCGATGAGGATCTCGCCGCCGCCACTCAGGCTGACGGTCCTGACCACCACCGGGTCATCGATCTCCAGCTCCTGGCTCCCCGATCCGCCGAGCACTCCATCGGCCGCGTACACGGCCCCGCCGAAGAAGCGCTGGCTCACGCTGGCGCTTCCGGACGACGAGATCGAGCCGGTGTCCGAGCGATCGAAGAAGACGCTGATCCCGGCGTACGTCCCACTTGTCGGCGAGGTCAGGTGGAGCGTGCTCGCCCCGGAGAGCGCCATCCCGCTCTGCCCGGAGAAGAAGAGCGTCACCCCGGTGCCGCTCACCTGGGCATTCCCCGACTCCGCGAAGCTCTGGGTGATCGCGTACGTCCCCGGCTGCAGGGTCACCACCGCGTTGCCCGACGCCGCGATCGAGCTGTACGTCCCCGGAGAGGCCGTCACCGTCTGATTGCCGCTCGCCGCGATCGAGGAAGCCTTCGAAGCGGGGACCGGCTCGGTCATGGCGGCGTAGGGGTCAAGGTCGCCCGGGGCGGGAACCTGGTCGAAGCTCGGCGAGATCGTCGGGCTCCCGGAGGACTCCACCCCACCCACCACCTCCGACTCCGACGACTGGATCTCGGCGCTGCCGGAGAGTGACACCGCCCCCGCCGCGGAGGAGTCCACCACCACGCTCCCCCAGTGCACCAGCACGCTGGAGCTGCCCGAGAGCGACATCGCGGCACCGGTCGGGCTCAGCACGCAGAGGGTGCAGGGGACGGGCGCCGGCTCCGTGCTCAGGGTGGCCGCACGCACCATCGTGGCCTGGTACGCCCAGACCGGCAGGAGGATCCCGCCCAGCAGGACGGCGAGCATCGGCCGACCGAGACGGTGTCTCAGGGTGCGGCGCGAGCGCTCCGCGGCGGCCGGGGGGTGGGTGCGCCCAGAGGTCATCGCTCCTCCCTTGCCGGGTGGAATCACAGACCGGCTGCCGGGCGACCACCGGCACCGTCACATGGCGGGCGAGCCTACGGGATACGCATCAGCCTCGTCAAGAGGCGTGCGACAGCAGGCGTCCCGCTCCTGCAGGTGGCTACACCAGCTCCTTGATCCGCTGAGCGACCACCTCGGGCACCACCTCGGACAGCTCCTCGACGGTGGCGAGGCCGATCGCCTCGACGGTCCCGAAGCGGCGGAGCAGGGCGCGCTTGCGCACCGGGCCCAGACCGGGGACGACGTCCAGCCGGGAGCGCAGCGCCGACCTGGCCCGCTTGGCGCGATGCTGGGTGATGGCGAAGCGATGGGCCTCGTCGCGAACCCGCTGCACCAGGAAGAGAGTGGGCGACTCGCGGGGCAGGATTATCGGATCGGGGTCGTCGGGACGGAAGAGCTCCTCGTTGCGCTTGGCGAGCCCGAAGACCGGCACCTCCCCCAGTCCCAGCTCGAGGAGGACACCCCGGGCCGCGCCGAGCTGGCCCTTGCCCCCGTCGATCAGCAGCAGGTCCGGGAGGGCGGCGAAGCTCTCCTCGGTCCGAGCCCTGCCCCGGCGGGAGACGCCGGCGGGCGTGCCCGCTGGTGCCCCGCCGTCCGGGCCCGGTGGCGCCTCGGCGCCATTGCTGCCGTCGGGATCGGCGACCGGGATGTCGCCGTCCGCCTCCTCCTGGACGGCACGCAGATGTCGGCCGAAGCGGCGTCGCAGCGTCTCCGCCATGGAGGCGAAGTCGTCGGCGCCCTCCACCGTCCGGATCCCGAAGTGCCGGTAGTGGCCGGGACGGGGCCGGCCGTCCTCGAAGACGACCATCGAGCCCACCGAGTCGGTGCCCATGGTGTTGCTGATGTCGTAGCACTCGATCCGGCGGGGCGGGCTCTCCAGGTCCAGCCGGGTGGCGAGGTCGGCGAGCAGCGCCTCGGTCCGCTCGGCGTCGAAGTCCTCGACCACGCGGCGCTGGCGCAGGGCGGCCAGTGCCGTCTCGCGCGCCCGCTCCACCAGCCGGCGCAGCTCGCCACGCTGGGGGACGCGCACGTCCACCGGGCCGCCCCGCTCGCCGGACAGGAAGTCGGCGATCTCGTCCAGGTCCTCGGCGGCATCCGAGACCACGATGGTCCGGGGAAGCTGGGGCGAGCCGCCGTAGAACTGGGGGAGGAAGGCGCCGAGGCACTCGGCCGGCGAGCGGTCGGCGACGCCCTCGACCTCGTGGGTCTCGGAGCCGATGACCCGGCCGCCGCGGACGGTGAGCACCGCCGCCATCCCCCGCCCCGCCTCGACAACGATGGCGACCGCGTCGTGGTCTCCCCGCCTGCCGCTCAGCACGTCCTGCCGCTCGCTGATGCGGTCGATGGCCCGGAGCCGATCCCGGAAGCGCGCCGCCAGCTCGTAGTCGAGCGCGGCGGCGGCCTCCTCCATCTGCTGGCGCAGCTCGCCGGCGAGTACCGGGCTCCGGCCCTCCATGAAGATCTCGACCTGCTCCAGGAGATGGGCGTATCCGGCCTCGTCGATCCGCCCCTCGCAGGGCCCGCTGCAGCGCCGGATGTGGTAGTCGAGGCAGACCCGCCCTCGCCGGAAGACCTCGTCGCCGCAGGTGCGGAAGGGGAAGATGGTGCGCAGCGAGCGGACCGTGGTGCGCAGCGACTGGGCGCTCGTGTAGGGACCGAAGTAGCGCGCCCCGTCGCGCTGCACCTTGCGCGTGTAGTAGGGCCGGGGAAAGAGGGTCGCCCGCTGCCCGGCCTCGCCCCGGGGCGCCCTCAGCTTCTCCCGAGCGGTGCCGGGGGCGTGGATGTCGGGCGCTCCCGGCACGGGGATCTTCAGGTACAGATAGTTCTTGTCATCTTTGAGTCGAACATTGAAGCGGGGGCGGTGGCGCTTGATCAGGGTGTTCTCGAGGAGGAGCGCCTCGCGGGGGCTGGCGCAGGCGATCACCTCGAAGTCGAAGACGCTCTCGACCAGCCGGCGGGTGCGGCCGGGCAGGCTGGGGATGCCCGTGAAGTAGGAGCGGAGCCGGTTCTGCAGGACCGCCGCCTTGCCGACGTAGGCGACCCGGCCGGCCAGGTCGCGCATGACGTAGACGCCGGGACCCTGGGGAGCGGCTCGGAGCCGCTCGCGGAGCAGATCCGGGTTGTCGATCAGCCGGACCGGGCGCGCGGTGGTGGTCATCGGGACGTCTCGGCGGGAAGCTCCAGGTCCCAGACCAGGGCGAAGGGCAGCCCCTCGAGGTGCCGGATGGCCGGGGAGGCCCCTTCGCGGAGGAACGAGCTCACGATCTCCGGCGTGTAGCGCGGCTCGACGCACCGTCTGATCCGGAGCCCGGCGGCGGCGAAGGCGTCCAGGTACTCGGCGTGCCAGTGAACGAGGTTGCGGATCACGCAGCGGGAGCCGTCCTCTCGGCGGAAGAAAGCGTGGCCGCCGAGCGCCACCGACACCGGATGGATGTCGGAGAGGACCAGGAGGCCCCCGGGGCGCAGGGCCCGGGCCAGCCCGCCGATCGGCGGTCCAAGGCTGGCGAGGTGGGTGAGCGCCAGCCCGCAGGTGACCAGGTCGCAGGTCGCGGGGGCGACGGGGAGCGCGGTGAGGGCTCCGACCCGGAACTCGGCGGTGGGCAGGTCGTGGCGCGCCAGTGCCAGCATGGCCTCGGAGGCGTCGACGCCGATCACCCGATGGCCGAGCCCGAGGAGCAGCCGGGACAGCCGGCCGGTGCCGCAGGCGGCGTCGAGGGCGAGACCGGGAGGGATGCCGCCCAGAATCTCGGTCACCGCCGGCTGCTCGGCCAGCAGCAGCTGGTTGACACGGGTGTCATAGGTGATCGACCAGCCGGCGTAGCCAGATTCGACGTCGAGGACCTCGACGGTCCCGCTCTCCGCCCCCTCGGCGTCGCGCCGGAGCTCGTCGAACCTGGCGCGCAGCTCGACCGGGTCCACGCCCGGCCAGGAGCGGAGCAGCCCCAGCCCATCGAGGCCGGCGTCGAACTGGGCTGGCAGCACCTCGTGCTTCACCGGATCAACACCGCCCGCGTCGCCGCACTGGCCATGGACGATTCACCGCTCACCATCTCCGCACTGTATCTCCGGGCGTCGCCGGGCATCGTGCGGACCAGTTCAACCGGACCGGTGGACGGGGGGCGTCAGGTCAAGCACTGAGTCT
>JBEKAP010000143.1:0-6569 GCA_050015875.1 Candidatus Dormibacteria bacterium
ATCATCCCCGACGAGGCGCGCACCTTCGGCATGGACGCGCTCTTCCGCGAGGTAAAGATCTACGCGGCCCACGGCCAGCAGTACGAGCCCGTCGACGCCGAGATGGTGCTCAGCTACAGCGAGGCGAAAGACGGGCAGATGCTCGAGGAGGGCATCACCGAGTCGGGCTCGATGGGCTCCTTCGCCGCCGCCGGCACCGCCTACTCGACCTTCGGCGAGCCGATGATCCCCTTCTACATCTATTACTCGATGTTCGGCTACCAGCGGGTGGGGGACCTGGTCTGGGCCTTCGGCGACTCCCGTGGACGCGGATTCATGCTCGGTGGGACGGCGGGACGCACCACCCTGAACGGCGAGGGCCTGCAGCACCAGGACGGCCACTCGCCGCTCCTCTTCTCGGCCCTCCCCCACGTGCGCATCTACGACCCGGCCTACGCCTACGAGCTGGCGGTGATCCTCCGCGAGGGCATCCAGCGGATGTGCAGCAGCGACGGCGACGCCCTCTACTACCTCACCCTCTACAACGAGAACATCATCCAGCCGCCCAAGCCCGACGGCGTGGACGAGGGGATCCTGCGGGGCCTGTACCTGCTGCGGCCGGCTCCGGTCGAGAGGAAGCACCGAGCCACCATCCTCGCCAGCGGGCCGGCGGTGGCAGCCGCGCTGACCGCCCAGGAGCGCCTGGCCGAGACCCACGACGTCGCCGCGGACGTCTGGAGCGTGACCAGCTACCAGCAGCTCCGCAACGACGCCCTCGAGGTGGAGCGGTGGAACCGGCTGCACCCGGAACGGGAGCCCCGCGTCTCACACATCGCGGAGCAGCTCCGGGAGGCACCGGGGCCGATCGTCGCGGTCACCGACTACGTCAAGGCGGTGTCCGACCAGGTGGCCCGCTTCGTGGAGCAGGACTTCATCCCGCTGGGGACCGACGGCTTTGGCCGGAGCGACACCCGCCAGGCGCTGCGCCGCCACTTCGAGACCGACGCTGAGCATGTCGCGGTCGCGGTGCTGGATGGATTGGCCCGCGCCGGGGAGATCCCCCGCCACGAGGTCGCCGCCGCTCTGGAGCAGTACGAGATCGACACCGAGCTGCCCGAGCCGCGCGTGCGCTAGGGGCTGACGCGGGACGGGGAGAGCCCCTTGCCTTCCGAAACCGGTTAAGGACTTCATTGTCCCAAACCCCCTGGAGAGTGATCAGGGATGGGCAAGCCATCGCGTCAAAGCGACCGGGTCATCTCCAGCTCGAGCAGGGCGGGGTCGTTCTCGCGCACCGGCTGGGTGCGGCCGGTGCGGATGAACCCGAGGCGGGCGTAGAGCGCCTCGGCCGTGTCGTTGCCCACCGTGACCCAGAGATCGATCGCCCGATACGGCCCCTCCGCGGCCCAATCGATCACCGCCCGCACCAGCAGGCTGCCGATCCCCCGGCGCCGCCAGCCGGGATGCACCCACATCCCAACCAGCTCGGCGTGGCCCGCCACGTCACCTGGGATTCCCGCCGCGGTGCCGACCAGGCCGTGCGCCGCCCGCGCGGCAAAGGTGGATCGGCGAGTTAGTCGGGTCCGCCAGTCTGCGGGGGTCATCGCCTCCTCGCGGGCGACGTCTGAGCCGAAGGCGCTCGGAGCTTCGGTGAGCGCGGCCAGGCGGATCTCGCGATACGCGGCCCAATCGGGGGGTCGAAGCCGGACGACGGCGATGGGGGGCACGCCTTCAAGTCTACGGGCGGTGTGCGTGCCGGCCCGCCCGCGTCACCTACACAGGTTGGGAACGTCAACGTGTGCGGTCTGTCCCGTGTGCACCGTCACCGACACCCACGGCTCGATGTTCCCGGGCGCCGGAAAGCGGGCGCGGAGGACGTAGTCGCCGGGGCCGAGGATGAAGTCGTAGCTCGCATCGACCTCGACCTGCTCGACGGCGACCGCCGCCGTCGGGAAGACAATCATCGACGAGCCCGGGCCGGTGCTCCGCCAGTGGACCTGCCCCTCGAGGACGGTGACGGTGCCGGCGGCGTAGTGGGGCTCGCCCGGGTATGGAATGCCGGCGCAGGGGATGATCCCGCCGGTGACGGTGCCGGTGTTCCCGCCCGCGCAGCCGGCCGTCGCGGCGAGGAGAACCAGCGCCATCAGGCGGGCGCGCCGACGTCCGAGCGCAGACATCATCCGCCCGCGGTGAAGACCAGACCGGCGCCGCCACTGCTCTCGGAGTCGGGGCAGTAGAGGACGACCGCGGTGCCGGTCCACACCGGCTCCGACGACTGCTCGTCGTTGCAGCCGGATGGCGCCGCGGGCAGCAGGTACCAGACCTTGTGCCCGAAGTCGTACGCGCTGGCATCACCGGGAACGATGTCCTGGGACGGGTCGGACGGATTCGTCGCGCTGGCTCCCGGGTTGAAGGAGAAGAGGGCCGCTCCGGTCCACGCCGAATCCATCCCGCCGAGGGCGTCGGCCGGATCCGGGGGAAGGGGCGTCCAGTGGTTGTGAGCCGGGTCATAGAGATCGGACACCTCCGGGGTGGCCGGACCGGGGCACCCACCGCAGTAGTAGGTGATGCCGCGAACGATGGCCTGCTGCCCCGTCGACAGCGCCTCCTCCACGTCGGGCAGCGCTCCGGCGGCGTTGGGGATCAGCCTCCATCTTCCCGTCTGCTCCGCATAGGCGAAGAGATCCGCTCCACCGGTGGTGGTGAAGCTGTTGGCCCCCCCCGGTGTGGTCAGCGACCACTCCGACCAGGCGAGCAGCTGACCATCCGTCTGCGTTGCGGTGCCCAGGGTCAAGGTGTGTCCCGACGGCGGAACGGGGGCCGGGATGTGCTGCCAGCGGTTGGTCGACGGGTCGTAGGCGGCCCCGTCTCCGTGGTTCTGGCTCGAGCCGTCCGCCTGACTGGTCTCAGCGCCCAGGACGACGACCTCTGCCCCCGTCCAGATCGCAGTGGCGTCCGCCCGCGGCGAGAGAGGCGCCGCTGGCAGGAGGGACCATCGGTTCGTGGCCGGGTCGTAAGCAGCGCCATCGCCGGTGGCACTGGACGGGTTGGCCCCTCCGCGCTGGTCGCCGCCCCAGATCACCATCTCCGTGCCCGTCCAGACCGCGGCCTGTCCGACGCGCGGCGAGAGGGGTGAGGCGGGCAGCAGGCGCCAGGCGCCACTCCCCGGGTCGTAGGCGGCTCCATCCGCGTGCAATTGGCGATCCTCGGCACCCGAGGCCCCACCCCAGACCAGCAGCTCGTTGCCGGTCCACACGACCGACGCTCCGTCCCCGTCAGCGATCGGCGCCGCCGGCAGCGTCGACCACTGGCCGGACAGCAACTGCGCGCTCGTCGCGGCGGGCAGGGACGGCGTGGCGGCCGGCCCGACGGCGAGCGCGGGGCCGGTGGGCTCGGTGGGGGAGCTCGAGCCGGAGGATGCGGCGCAGCCTCCAGTGCCGGCAGCCGTCAGGGCTGCCACCGCGACGGCGAGACGGCGCCACATCATCCCGCGCACGCTAGCTCAACGCCGGAGCTCCTGCTGAGGTTCCGGCGCTCCAGCCCCGGCGGCTCCGCGACCACGGGGATAATGGAGAGCGAGACGGCATCCAGGAGGAGCCCCGCCCATGGACGTCCCCGCCCCGCTCACGATTCCGCAGATCGCCCGGCTCATGCAGTCGAGCACGGCGGCCATCGAGGCCGAGGTCGGCGCGGCCTCGCCCGCCCTGCTGAGCTGGCATCCGGCGCCCGGCGAATGGTGTGTCCAGGAGGTGCTGGGACACCTGATCGAGGCCGATCGCCGCGGCTTCGCCGGGCGCATCGAGTTTCTCCTCGACCACGCGGACCCGGAGCTGCCGGGCTGGGATCAGGCTGAGGTGGCGGGGGCGCGCCGGGACTGCGAACGCGACGCCGGGGAGCTCCTCCACGAGTTCGCCGCCGGGCGCAGGACGGGGCTCCCGCTCCTGACCCGCCTCACCGTCGCAGATCTGCCGCGCAGCGGGCGCCATCCCAAGGTGGGTGACCTGAGTGTCGGCGACGTCGTCAGCGAGTGGGTCCATCACGACCGCAATCACCTGAAGCAGATCCTCGCCAATGTGCAGGCGTACGTCTGGCCACAGATGGGCGCCGCCCAGGGCTTCGCCGGCGAGTAGCAGGCCCGCGACAAGCCTCCTCGACTGTCACGCGGCCCGCCGGCGAGCGATGGTCAGCCGCGTCACATGGGGAAGGACCACCTCCCCTCCACGCGCGGCGATCAGCTCCCTGAGTGCGTCCAGAAGCCCCGCCCCGACCTGCTCGGCGAGGAGTCGGTGGTCCGACTGGGTGGCGAGCACGTCGGCGAAACCATCCGCGGTGAGCCGCACCGACCAGGGGTAGGTTCGGGCGAGCAGGCCCTCGAAGTGGCCCGTCCCGATGATCTCCTCCGAGAGGTCGTCGTCGCGCTCCGGGCGCAGGCCGGGAAACCCGGGGTTGCGGGCGAGGAGGTCCGGTGCCACGCGGCGGTAGACCTCCTCCAGCTGGTCACGAAGCGACTCTCCGTGCCAGGCAGTGGTCCGTCCCATCCGGCCTAATCCAGCGCCGCCCGCATCCGCGCGACGATCTCGGTGAGGATCTCGGGTGAGGTGGCGATGGTGGCTCGGGCCCAGCCCGTGCCGATGGAGCCGAAGTCCGGGCCGCGCCGCAGGGCGACCCGGCCCTTCTCGAGAAAGACCTTGGCCGGCTCTCCGGGCAGCTCCAGCCGGGTGCAGTCGAGCCAGGCCAGGTAGGTGCCCTGGGGTGGGACGTAGCCGACCCCGGGGAGCCGGTCCGCCAGCAGGTCGCCGAGCAGCCGGCGGTTGCGGTCGATGAGGACCAGCAGCTGATCGAGCCAGGGGCCACCATCGCGATAGGCGGCGATCGAGGCGATGACGCCGAGGTTGCCGGCCCCGTAGACCAGCTCCTCGGGCAGGCGTCGAACCAGGGCCCGGAGTGCAGGGGCGGCGGTGATCAGCTGTGCGCACTTGAGGCCGGGAAGGTTCCACGCCTTGCTGGCGGAGACCAGGGCGATGCCGCGCGCCTGCGCCTCGGGGAGGGAGAGGAAGGGGACGTGGCGGGTGCCCTCCAGGGTGAGCGGCGCGTGGATCTCGTCGGCGAGCACCAGGACCCGGAAGCGCTCGGCGAGCTCGGCAATGCTCCGGAGCTCCTCCTCCGTCATCACCAGTCCGGTCGGGTTCTGGGGATTGCACAGGAGGTAGACGGCGGCGCCCGCGGTGAACGCCGCCTCGACCGCGTCGAGGTCCAGCACCCAGCCGCCGCCGGCACGAGCGAGCGGAGCCTCGACCACCCGGCACCCGCTCTCACCGATGTGGTGGAAGAAGGGCGGGTAGGCGGGCGTGTTGACGACCACGCCACTCCCCGGGGGCACGGCCCGGCGCAGGATCTCGCTGACCCCCGCCATCACGTCGGGGATCAGCCGGACGTCCGCCGGGTCCAGCCGCCAGCCGAAGCGCGCGAATTGGAAGATCGACACGGCCTCCGCCAGCTCCGGGTCGGGTACCGCGTAGCCGGTGTCACCGGCTGCGATGGCGTCCTGGAGGGCGCGGGTCACGGGGACGGCCAGGGTGACGTCCATCTCCGCGACGAAGGTGGGGATCACGTCGGCGGGATGGGCACGCCACTTGTAGCTTCGCCGCCGCCGCAGCTCGGAGAGGGGGAGCCACCGTGGCTGATCGTCGCTCATCGCGTCGCCGCCGCCTCCGTGCCGCGCCGGGGGGCGGCGATCCCGAGCGGGAGCCGCGCTCGAACGTGATACCCGTTGCGGGACTCGTAGAGGAGGACCTGGTCGGCGGTGAATGCCGGGAGCGCGACGGGCACCGCAACCTCGCTCCGCCAGCCCGCCAGGTCGAAGCGCGGCGTCGGACGACCGAGTGTCACGTGCGGACGGAAGGCACGGGAGTCCACCTCGTACCCGCATCCGGCCACGGCGGCTCGGACACCTGCCACCAGCCCGGCCAGACCGGCAGATTCCTCGACCAACCCGATCCAGAGCACCCGCGCCCGCGCTCCTCCGGGGAAGCTGCCGAAACCGCCAACCCGGAGCGGGAACGGCTGCTCTCGCGCAGCGGCTTCACCGACCGCGTCGAGGAGACCATCCACCCGATCGAGAGCCAGCTCGGGGAAGAAATGGAGCGTGATATGGGTGGTGGCGCTGTCGACCCAGCGCACCCCGGCGACCCGCCGCTGGAGTTTCTCGACGTGCGCGGCGAGCAGCCCGTGCGCGGGCGGTCCGACGGGGACGGCGAGGAAGGCTCTCAGGGGAGGCGACTCGAAGACCGGAAGGCGGGCATCGGACTCAGTGTACCGGCGGTCGTCGCGGCTCCGGACAGCGGGGGGCCGCGGCCGGAGCGCACTCTGTACACTTCCGGCCCCGAACGGTGTCCAGAGGGGAGGCTGCTCCCATCACCGAGCCGGTCCTGCCAGGGGATGAACTCCATGCGCCAGCGCATCGCCGGGGTGGTGGCCACCGCGACCGCAGCCGCGCTCACCGTCGCCTGCGGCAGCGCGGGCCTTGCATCGGAGACGCCGGCGCAGATCTACCATGCGGCCGCGTCGGCGACCGATCATGTGAGCGGATACGA
>JBEKAP010000144.1:0-6542 GCA_050015875.1 Candidatus Dormibacteria bacterium
TGAGGGCCTCGATGAAGAGGAAGACGTAGGTGGGGCCGCTCCCGCTCACCGCGGTCGCCATGGCCACCTGGCGCTCGTCGTCGACCTCGAACTCGCTCCCGAGCGCCGAGAGCAGGGTCCGCGTGTGAGCCCTGCCGGTGGCGTCCACGGCCGGGGTGGCAAACCAGACGGTCACCCCCTTGCCGATCTGGGCGGGCGTGTTGGGCATGCAGCGGACGACCGCTGGATGGTCGAGCCCCTCGGCCAGGGCGTGGCTGCTGGCCCCGGCGACGATGCTGATGACGAGCTGCCCGGGACGCATCACCGGCTTCAGCTCGGGCATGACGGCCCCGAGCACCTGCGGCTTGACGCAGAGGAGGACGATGTCCCCGAGAGCCGCCGCCTCCGCGTTGCTCGTGATCGCCGCGACACCGTGGCGCTCCTGGAGCTCGCGACGCCGTGCCTCCCGGGGATCGCTGCAGGTGACCGACCCCGCGTCCACCAGGCCGCGATCGAGCAGCCCGGAGAGCATCGCCTCGGCCATCACCCCGGCTCCGACGATGGCGATCCTGGAGCGGCGCAGGCTGGACTCTTCCATGACCAGCCGGACGATACAGAAGGACGCCCCCCCTCCGCTGGCGCCGCTCCCTGACGGGCACGCATGAGGGGCGTGCGATGATCGAACGGATGGCTGGCACACCCGACGCCCCCGACCCGACCATCCCGCTGTCCGACACCGGCCAGCCGCCGCTCCACCCGGCCGGCGCGGGCAGCCCCTGGGGGTGGCCCGGCTACCCGACGTACCCGGGCCCCGCCGCGGGCCAGCCGGCTCCGCATCCCGGCACCATCTATCCACCCCCCGGCTCCGGCTACGCCCCTCCCGGTGCCGTCTATCCGCCTCCGGGCTACGACTACGCTCCTCCCGGTGCCGCATGTCCGCCTCCGGGCTACGGCCACGCCCCTCCCGGCACCCTCTACCCACCTCCCGGCGCGGGGTACGCCCCACCCGGATGGGGCCAGCAGGGCGGCCAGTCTGCGGCGGCACCGGCCAAGCGCCGGGGCGGGTTCCTCGGCGGCCTGCTGACGGCCCTCGCCTTCGTCGCCAAGCTGGGCTACTTCGGCAAGTTCGGTCTGACCGCCATCACCATGGTGGTCGCCGTCGGCGCCTACGCCCTGATCTGGGGCTGGCCGTTCGCGGTGGGCCTGGTCCTGATCATCTTCGTCCACGAGATGGGCCACTTCCTGACCTCGCGCCTGATGGGCGTGCCGATGTCGGCACCGGTCTTCGTCCCCTTCCTGGGCGCCTTCACCACGGCCGGCCACGGCCTGACCAGCGACCGTCGGCGGGAGGCGATCATCGCCATCGCCGGGCCGGTCTCCGGATTCGTTGCGAGCCTCGCCGTCTATCTCTGGGCCATGGCCCAGGCCCCACTCGCCCCGGGCGTGCCCCTCGCCCTCTCGCTCAGCTACTTCGGCTTTTTCATCACCCTCTTCAACCTGATCCCGATGCTCCCGCTGGACGGGGGGCGCGTCACCAGCGCCGTGAGCAAATGGTTCAATCTGGCCGGGCTGGTCATCGTCGCCGGCCTTCTGGTCAGCGAGTGGCTGGGTGCGACCCCGGTCAACCCGATGCTCATCCTCATCCTCGCGCTCGGCGGGTACTCGGTATGGGGCCGGTTCCAGGCCGCCCGCGTGGGGCGCGAGGCTCCACCGCTTCCGGGACGCACCCGCCTCATCATCGGGGTCGCCTACGTCGCCATGGTGGCGCTGAGCGGCCTGTTCATGAGCCTGAGCGCCGGCTGGCTGAGCGCCCACGGCCTGGTCAACCTGGCCTGAGGCGGGGCCACTCCCCGAGCCCTCGCTCACCCCTCCAGGAAGGAGAGGCGCACCCGGCGGCGGGGATTGTCGCGGTTGAGGCTGACCAGGACCACCCGCTGCCAGGTGCCGAGCAGCATCCGACCGGCCTGGACGGGGATGGTGACCGAGGGCGAGACGAGCGCCGGCAGCAGATGGTCGGCGCCGTGGCCGGGGCTGCCGTGCCGGTGCCGGTACCGATCATCCCGGGGGAGCAGCCGTTCGAGGGCGGCGACCAAGTCGGGCTCGGAGCCGCTTCCGGTCTCGATCAGGGCGATCCCGGCGGTGGCGTGGGGAGCGAAGACACACAGCAGCCCGTCCCCGTCGCCCTGGACGAAACCCGCCACCTCGTCGGTGATGTCCGCGATCGGGGCCCGGCCCATGTCCAGGTCGATCAGCGTGGTCCGCATCCGGCCTCGTCTCAGCTCCTGGCGCTCGGGGTCGGGGTCGCGGCCTCGCAGTCGGGGAACGGGTAGCGGATGCTGTTGAGCAGGTTCTGGAAGACCGCGTACTGGTCGGACGTCGAGTAGTTCATCTCGATGTCGATGGCGTAGGTCGGGGAGAGGGTCGCGCGGAACTGGGCGAAGTCCGCGAGCCGGGTCACGCCGCCGCCCCCCGGGTCGGTGGTCGGCTGCGGCGAGGCGGTCGGGCCCGCCGCGTACGTCACCAGGGTGCCGGTGTAGCCGCAGGCCACCACCTCGGCGTCGCTCGTGACCGAGGCATACCCGGTCAGGCCCGGCGTGCCGAGCGCGCTCAGGGTGGCCGCCTCGCGGATCACCAGGGTGGGCGGGTCGATCCCCGTCTGGGGCTGGAATACGATCTCGCCGGTGCCGTCGGCGTAGGTCCAGTCGCTGGGAAACAGCGCGCCGTCGATCTGCTTGTCCTGGAAGCCGATCGAGTTGAGCACCCCGGGGGCGGTGTAGGTCGGATCGGCGATGATCCAGCCGGTGACCGTGGACCCCTGGACCTGGTACCAGGCGCCCGGCGCGGACTGATCGGGCCAGGGGCCACCGTCGGCGTTGTACCCGACCACGGTGAGGGTCACCCCCCAGGCGGCCGTCCCCTCCACCGAGGCGGAGAGCGACGCCGAGCTGTGGATGCGCAGCCCGTCCTGAACCAGGACCGTGCGCTCGCCGCTCGTCTGGGGGGCCGACGAGCCGGATGCCCCCGGGGCGGCTGTCACCGTTCCCGTGCTGCCGGCGACCGGCGGGTTGGTGGCCACCCCGGTCGCGCTCGGCGACGCCGGGGAGCCCAGGCTGCACCCGGCCAGCGTGGCGGCTGCGGCGGCGGCGAGGGCGGCGATCAGGTGGGACCGGGATGGATGCACGTCGACAAGGTTAACGACAAGTCCCGGACAGGGTTACCCCGGGATCGGTTCGCCCGGCTCGGGGACCAGTCCGCGAAGGGTCGCGGCCACCGACTCGCCGAGGGCCTCGAGGTCGTACCCGCCCTCCAGGACCCACACCGACCCGCTGCCCGCCGCGGCGCAGAGGTCCCGCAGCCGTGATGCCAGCGCCGCATAGGTCTGCGCGGTGAGCTGCAAAGTGGCGAGCGGATCCGCGGCGTGCGCGTCGTATCCGGCGCTCACCAGCACCAACTCCGGCTCGAAGGCGGTGATCGCGGGCAGCACGCTGCGCTCGAAGCGGGTCAGCCATTCGTCCCCGGTCGTCCCGGAGGGAAGGGGCACGTTGATGTTGAGCCCGAGCGCGTCGGGACCTCCGTGAGCGCTCGCATGCCCGGTCCCGGGGTAGAGCGGCCATTGGTGCAGGGAGGTGTACAGGACCGAGGGGTCGTCCCAGAAGATCTCCTCGGTGCCATTGCCGTGATGGACGTCGATGTCGATGATGGCGATCCGCTTCCGGCCCCGCAGCTGGGCGTGCCGGGCCGCGATGGCGACGTTGTTGAAGATGCAGAAGCCCATCGCGGTGCCGGCGCTCGCGTGATGACCGGGCGGCCGGCTGATCGAGAAGGCGTGGTCGGACCGGCCGTCGCAGACCGCGTCCACCGCCGCCATCGCCGCACCCACCGAGCGGAGCGCGGCGGAGTGAGAGCCGGGGCCGCAGAATGTGTCGCCGTCGAACCAGCCACCGCCCCGCTCGGCCATGGCCCGGACCGCGCCGGCATGGGCCGGGGTGTGGACCAGCTCGATGGCCGCATCGTCCGCCTCGGTGGGATCCATGCGCGGAAGTGCGGCCAGATCCACCTGCCCGGCGATGTGATCGAGAATCGCCGCCACCCGATCGGGTCGCTCCGGGTGACCCGGAGCCGCGTGCTCGGGCTCGGGCCCCGTGGAGATGAGGATCACGCTCATCCCATCTCGCCGGCCAGCGCCTCTCCCAGTTCACGCAGGAACGACTCCACGTCGGTGACCAGACCGAGGGTCTGGGCCGAGCCGCGATCGGCCAGCTTGGCAACCACCGCGGGATTGATGTCCACGCACACCGTTCGGGTGGCGGCGGGCAGGAGGTTGCCCGTCGCGATGGCATGGAGCATGGAGGCGCACATGATGCAGAGGTCGACCCCGGTGAGCGCCGCGCGCATGCGGCGGCGCGCCTCCACCATGTCGGTCACCACGTCGGGGAGCGGTCCGTCGTCGCGCACCGATCCGGCCAGCACGTACTCCACCCCGCTGCCGATGCATTCGAACATCACGCCGCGCCGGAGCATCCCGGACTCGACGGCCGCGCGGATGCCGCCCACGGCCCGCACCCGGTTGACCGTCCTCATGTGCAGCTCGTGGCCGGACTCGATGGGCAGCCCCTTCTCCAGGCCGATACCCAGCGAGGTGCCGAAGAACTGGGACTCGATGTCGTAGGCGGCCAGGCCGTTGCCGGCGAAGAGCACCTGGACGTAGCCGAGCGCGATCAGGCGCGCGAGATGCGGTCCCGCCCCGGTGTGGATGATCGCCGGGCCGCCGACGAAACAGATCCGGCCATTTCTGGCGCGAACCTCGCGCATGGTGTCGGCCAGCTCGCGGATCACCTGGTGCTTGGGCTTCTCCGGCGAGAGCGAGCTGGTGGTGAAGCCGAAGACCTCCTTGCCCCTCCCGCGCTCCACCGGCATCAGCCGGACCCCGGCCCTGCCCACCACCACCTGGTCTCCGGCGGCGACATCGGTCACCGGGACGGCGCGCGCCGCACCCATGGCGATGACGATCCCGCAATCCATCTCGATGTCATCGACCGTGACCCACTCTCCTCCGATGAGTACCGAGGTGGGCTGGTTGGTGGTGGTGTAGAAGAGATCCGGAAAGACACCGTCCGCGGGCGCCGGCTGGGTCACCGCGTCCTCGGCACCGACGACGGTCGCGCCGTGCTCCTGGCAGGCGGCGATCACCGCCGCGAGCCTCTCCTCGTCCTCGGCCTCGATGGTGAGGCGGGCGAACGAGGACTCGTCGAGCCGGGTACCGACCCGGAACTCCTCGACGTGGAAGGTCGCCCCCAGGTCCATGACGCTGTCCATGACCCGGGGCAGCACCATGCTGTCGATGATGTGCCCGGACAGCTCGATGACGGCGCGGGCGCTCATGACCCGGACGCCACGACGCGCACCGCCTCGATCCGCCGGCTGAGCTCGGCAGCCGCGGCTCCGGGGTCTGCCGCGCCGGTGATCCCCCGGGAGACGGGAACGATGATGCCGCCCCCGCTCGCGTCCATCCCGGCCCCGACGGCGGCCTCCAGGTCGCCTCCCTGGGCGCCCACCCCGGGCAGGAGCAGCGGCGCGGTCGGAGCCATGCCTCGGATCTCCGCGATGGCGGCCACGGAGGTGGCTCCGACCACGAAGCCGATCTCGGCGGCGCCGGACCAACCCAGGGCCAGTTCCACGACCAGCCGGTAGAGGGGCCGGCCGTCCGCCAGTCGGGCCTCCAGGAAGTCGGCGGCACCGGGGTTGCTGGTGCGAGCGAGGATCAGGGCGGCGGTCCCGGCGCGGGCCACGAACGGGGCGACCGCGTCCCGGCCGAGCAGCGGGTTGACGGTGACGGCGTCGGCTCCCCAAACGTCGAAGAGGGCGCTCGCGTAGGCCTGGGCGGTGCTGCCGATGTCGCCGCGCTTGGCATCCAGGATCAGCAGCCGGCTGACCGGAACCATCCGGCGCACCCGCTCCAGCACCCGCAGCCCATCCGAACCGTGCTGCTCGAAGAAGGCGAGGTTGGGCTTGACCGCGACGACGTGGGGCAGGGCTGCCTCCAGCATCGCGGCGCAGAAGCGCTCGACCTGGTCGGCATCCCGGCAACCGGTGGGGTCCAGGCCGAGGCAGAGCGCCGACCCCAGCTCGCGGCCGGCCGCGGCCAGCCGGACTGAGAAGCTCTCGGCGCTCACCAGACGCCGCGGGCGGTGCTGGGCTGGATCGCCCCCTGGTCGGAGCGGGGAGCGAAGGGGACCTCGATCCGCTCCTTCTCGGTGGACGCGCAGAGCGGGCAGACGCGCGCCATCCGGCCGTCGAAGATCACCGCGGCCAGGCGGTAGATGGGGGTCGGACGGCCGCAGTTTTCACACGGGTCGAGGACGGCCACGGTCTCGCCTCCTCCTGATGGTCCGGCGCGGAGAGGTCGAGTTGGATTCTGCCAGATTGCGGCCGCCTCTCCTCCCCCGCCGCTCTCCGGCCGGACGGGCACCGCGGCCCACGGACGGGGCGGCGGCTCCCGCTCAGCGGGGGTGGGACCTGGTGATCCGCGCCTCTTTCCAGGCGGCCTGCGGGAGCGTCGACCG
>JBEKAP010000145.1:0-6480 GCA_050015875.1 Candidatus Dormibacteria bacterium
TGGGCGTGCCCGTTGCCGGCCGCGGGAGTGGTGCCCGCGATGAAGGCCTCGGTCAGCTCCCGGGCGCGGTTGTCCGAGTACTGCTTGGGCGGCGACTTCATGAAGTAGGAGGACGGGCCCTCCAGGGTGCCGGAGAGGCCACGGTCGAGGCCGAGCTTGCAGCAGCGGACGGCGTCGATCACGATGCCCGCGCTGTTCGGCGAGTCGACCACCTCGAGCTTCAGCTCCAGGTTGAGCGGGATATCGCCGAAGGAGCGCCCCTCCATCCGGATGTAGCACCACTTGCGGTCGTCGAGCCAGCGCACGTAGTCCGACGGGCCGATGTGGATATTGCGATCGTCGAGCTTCTGGTCGAGCTGGGAGCGGACGCTGTTGGTCTTGCTGATCTTCTTGCTGACGAGGCGCTCGCGCTCCAGCATGTTCAGGAAGTCGGTGTTGCCGCCGAAGTTGAGCTGGTAGGTGTTCTCGATCCTGACCCCGCGGTCCTGGAAGAGGCGGGTCAGCACCCGGTGGACGATGGTGGCGCCGACCTGGGACTTGATGTCGTCCCCGATGACGGGCACACCGGCCTTCCGGAAGCGCTCCTGCCAGTAGTCCTCACGGGCGATGAAGACGGGCATGCAGTTGACCATGGCGCAGCCGGCGGCGAGGATCTGCTCGGTGTACCACTTGGTGGCCTCCTCGCTGCCCACCGGGAGGTAGTTGACCACCACGTCGGTGCCGCTCTCCTTGAGGACGCTGACGATGTCGGCGGTCGAGCCGGGCGCCTTGGTGATCACCTCTTTGAGGTACTTGCCGAGGCCGTCGTGGGTCATGCCGCGGACGACCTTGACGCCCTTGCTGGGGACGTCGGAGAACTTGACGGTGTTGTTCTGACCGCTGAAGACGGCCTCGGAGAGATCCTTGCCCACCTTCTCGACGTCGATGTCGATGGCCGCGGAGAACTCGATGTCGGAGATGTGGTAGCCGCCGAGGTCCACGTGCATCAGGCCGGGGACCTGGTCGCCCGGCTCCGCGTGCTGGTAGTACTCGACGCCCTGGACCAGGGACGAGGCGCAGTTGCCGACGCCGATGATCGCGACCCGGACCTTGTTGCTCATGAAACTCCCTCACTGACCGGCGCGGGCAGCGCCGCGGTGGTACGACCTGGCTCGGCGGCGCCCGTCGGATCGGCACCCGCCCCGAGAATCTGGGCAAAGCTCTGCAGATTGCGATCGATGGCCTCGCGATCGAGACGGCAGAAGACCTCGCGCCCGTCGCGCCGGGTGGAGACCACCTGGGCGTGGCGGAGGGTGCGGAGGTGCCAGCTCATCCTCGGCTGGCTGACCAGGCACAGCTCGGCCAGCTCGGACACCCGCACCTCGCCCCGGCGGGCCAGGATCTCGACGATCGCGAGCCGGGTCGGGTTGGCCAGGCCCTCGAAGTGGACCGAGAGGTCGAACACCCCGGCGGCGATGGCCCCGGGAACCGCCCGACGCGGGGATCGCGAACGCATAACCGTTTCTTTCATAAAGAGACCTTGAATAAAGGATACGTTATGTTTCCGGGATACGCAAGCTCCTGCCCGCATCGGACCGAGGCGCCGGGCCGGGCCCGGCGGTACCCGAACCGCAGCCGAGCCCTGGCCCCAGATCCCCTCGAGGACCGGGTCGTGCACCGGCAGCCGCCGATCGAGGTCGCCCGTGACCGCGGGACGTCCCGGCCGCGGCCGCCTCCGGAGGTCCGTTTGACCCGCTCCCGGGCTCCCGCGGCCTCACCTTGAGTATCCTTGCCGATCGATCCCAGGGTAGCCAAGTGGCCAAGGCAGCGGTCTGTAAAACCGTGTATCGCTGGTTCGAGTCCAGCCCCTGGGACCAACGCCCCCCGGGTGCTACGGTCTCCCTCCCCGGGGACCGCCCGAGGCACCCACCCGTCCCCGAGGCTCCCGATGATCAGCACCGCCTCCCCCACGTCCGAGATCGACCGCCGAGCGGCGCTGATCCAGCGCAACCTCGCCGAGCTCCTGACGCCCGAGGAGCTGCACACCCTGCTGGCCACCGGTCAGCGGCTCGTGCACTACATCGGCTACGAGATCTCCGGGCGCGTCCACCTGGGCGGCGGACTGGTGGCGATGGCCAAGGTCCGCGACTTCCAGGAGGCCGGCGTCGACTGCAGCGTCCTGCTCGCCGACTGGCACACCTGGATCAACGACAAGCTGGGCGGCGATCGCGATCGCATCCGGAGACTCGCCTTCTCCTACTACGGGGAGGCGATGAAGGCCTCACTGCTCTGCGTGGGCGGCGACCCCGCGGCGCTCCGCCTCATCCTCGCCTCCGACGTCTACGCCGATCCCGCGCGCGACTACTGGGCCACGGTGATCGAGGTCGCCAAGCACACCTCGGTCGCGCGGATGCAGCGGAGCATCACCATCCTGGGCCGCAAGGAGGGGGAGCAGCACGACTTCGCCAAGCTCATCTACCCGGCCATGCAGGCGGCCGACATCTTCGCCCTCGGCGTCCACATCGCCCATGCCGGGATGGATCAGCGCAAGGCCCACGTGGTCGCGCGCGACGTGGCCACCAAGATCAGGATCAATACTCTCCGCGATGCCGCCGGCACCGCCATCAAGCCGCTGGCGGCCCACCACCCCCTGCTCACCGGCCTGCTCAAGCCGGACCGCTGGCCGGTCCCGCCGGAGGAGCGCGCCGAGGCGCTCGCGGCCATGAAGATGAGCAAGTCCAAGCCCAGGTCGGCGGTGTTCGTCCACGACTCCCCCGACGAGATCCGGGCCAAGCTGCGGGGCGCCTTCTGCCCGCCGGCCGAGGTGGAGCTCAACCCGGTGATGGACTGGATCGCGCAGCTCTGCTTCGGCCTGGGGGACGCCGAGCTGCGCGTCGAGCGCCGGCCGGAGAACGGAGGCCTGGTGACCTTCTCCTCGATCGAGGAGGTGCGCGAGGCCTACGCCTCGGGGGCGCTCCATCCCATGGATGCCAAGACCGCGCTCGCCGACCGGCTCATCGACCGCCTCGAACCCGCCCGCAAGCACTTCGCCGACCCCGAGCGGGCCGCGGCGCTCGGCGAGATGGAGTCGCTGATCGCGCTCTGATCAGTGGTGCCGCCGGCTCAACCGCCCAGCTGGTAGACCACCGAGACGCTCACCGTCAGCTGGTCGGACCCCGCCTCGACCGGGACGGCCGAGCCCGCCAGCGCCCCCGACGCCGCCTCGGGAAGCTGCGTCTCGGTCTGGGAGAGCTGGGTGTTGTCGGTGATCGAGACGATCGACCCCAGGGTGGTCCCGGCGCCCGCCGCCAGCTGGGTCGCCTTGGTGCTGGCATCGGCCATCGCGTCGCTGCGCGCCTGAGCCATCAGCGAGCTGGTGTCGCTGATGGAGAGGGACATCGAGTCGATGCGGACGTCGTCGCCGACGGATCGGGCGGCGGCGTCGAGAATGGCGCCGGCGGTGCTCAGGTCGTGGAGGGTGACATCGACGGTCTCATCCACCTCGTACCCGGTGATCGCCTCGCTGTCGGGCCCGTAGGTCGGGGAGATCGACAGGCTCGCGGTCTGGATGTCGCTCTGGCCGACCCCGCTGCCGGTCAGGGTCTGGATCAGGGAGCTGGTCTCGCTCTCGTTCTGGCTGAGGGCGCTGCTGGCATGGGCCGCCTGGGTGTCGACGTCCATCTCGACGGTGAGCGTGTCGGGTGTCCCGTACACGGCGCCGACGCCGGTGACGGTGATCTCCGGTGGGGCGACCTGGACGCCGCCGGAGGTGGTGCTGAGGTCGACGGCCGCGGGCGATGCCGTGGTGACAGGTGAGCGGGTCAGGACGATGGCCACGACGATGACCGCCACCCCGAGGAGGCCGGCGAGGCGGGTGACCAGGGGACGGGCGAACGGCGAGGGGCGGGGGGCGGGGTCCGGTGGGGTCGTCGGGTCGGGCATCGCAGTTCTCCGTGGGGGCGGGTCTCTGCGATGACGCGGGCGGGGGCGGGAAGGTTCCCGTCGGTCCGCCGGGACGGGGGCATCCTGCTGCGGGCCGACCGTGTCGCGGTGACCGCGAGCGGGTCCGCACGACCGCTCGCGAGGCCGGGCCGTCAGGGCCCGGGAGCCGCCGTCAGCGACCGGCCGGCGCCGGGCCGAGGGTGGCCGCGAGCGCGGTGAGCTGATCGCGCGTACCCATGGCCACGACGATGTCGTCGGGGCGAAGCACCTCGGCGTCCCCCGGTCCCACCCGCAGCGCGCCGTCGCCGGAGCGCAGCGCCAGCAGCACCGCGCCGGAGCGACGGAGGTCGGCCGCGGTGCGCCCCCGCCCCGCGTCTGCGCCCACCACCAGCTCCTCGACGCGCATGGAGGTGTCCGCGCCGCCCACCAGGAGGTCGAAGGTGTCGACGACGGCGGGCTGCATGGCGAGCGCGGCCATCCGCCGGCCGCTCAGCGTGTAGGGGCTCACCACCCGGTCGGCGCCGGCCCGGCGCAGCTTCTCCGCGGAGTCGGGGTGGGATGAGCGGGCCACGATGTAGAGGTCGGGGCGGAGGGTGCGCGCGGTGAGGACGATGTAGACGTTGCGCTCGTCGGAGTCCACGGCGCTGATCAGGGCTCGGGCACGCCCGATGCCCGCCCGCTCCAGCACCTCGTCTGAGGAGGCGTCCCCGAGGACGTGCAGCACCCGGTCCTGCTCGACGCTCGCGAGCCCGTCCGGATTCCACTCGATGACGACGAAAGTCTGCTGGGATTGGGTCAGCTCGAGCACCGCCTGGCGCCCCGTTCGCCCATAGCCGCAGACGATGACGTGGTCGCGCAGGTCATCCAGCCGGCGCTGCACCCGACGGGCCCTCCGCTGACGCTGCCACTCTCCGCTCGACAATAGCTCGACGAGCACGCCGAAGGTGTAGAGGAAACCGATCACGCCGAAGGCGATCACCGAGATGGTGAATGCCTCACCGGCGGCGTCCAGCCGGTGGACCTCCTCGAAGCCCACGGTGCTCACCGTGATGACCGTCATGAAGAGCGCGTCGAGGAAGCTGTAGCGCTCGAGCAGCATGTACCCGGCAGTGCCGTACCCGAGCAGCGCGAGCAGGCCGGCCAGGGCCACCGCGAGGCGGCGGAGGGGCCCTCGCGGTTCGGGGAGGGCGGCGGGGATCACGGGGTCAGGCGGGTATGGTGTCCGGCGGGGGCGTCCCCCACCGGTCAGCGATCGTCCTCGCCGGCACGGCGCTGGGCGATGCGGTCACGGAGCGCGTCCTCCATCTCGCCCGAGCCCCCGCCCTCTCGCCGCAGCCAGAAGGGGATCTTCTCGCCGCGCTTCTCCGCCTCGGCGGCGCGCCTCTCCGCCTCGAGATGACGGCGGAGCGCGGCGTCGACGGCCGCGTCGAGGGACGTGCCTCCGGCGGCGAGGGCGACGACGAGGTCGTCCGCGATGACGGCGGTGTTGGGCGGCGGGGAGGACGGCGGCCGGGAGCCGAAGAGACGTCCGAAGAGCGGCATGCCCGGCCTCTCAGCGGTCCGCTGGCGGCGGTGCGAGCCGGCGTCCGATGCCCGGGGGCCACCACCGACGTGCGGGACGCGTCATCGCCACGAGTCTACGCGGCCGGTGGAGGGAGGGGCGGCGGGACCGCCGTGTCGCACGCCGCGGCCGAGTGGCGGAGTGAATGAGCACGCGCTTCCCCGAACCGGTATCCCACACTGCTAGCGTCATGTCGGCGGCGGCTCCTGCGCTCACCCGCGGCGGCTGGAGCGTTTGCCCTCCGATCGCCCGCCGCCATAGAGGAGGTCGACCCTGCCCGCGCTCGAACCCTACACCCGCCGGCTGCTGGGTCATGTGCGACCGATCGTCGTCGCCAATCGGGCTCCGCTCGTGCTGGAGCCGGCGGATCCGCTGCTCGGGCGCCCCGAGAGACTGGTCAAGGGCTCCGGGGGTCTGGTGACGGCGCTCTCGTCGCTCGCCGCGGAGACCGGGGCGCTCTGGGTCGCGGCGGCGCGTGACGAGCCGGACCGCGAGCTCGCGTCCCGCGGGGATCCCGCCCAACTGAAGACCGCGGACGGCAGCGAATACCGGGTGTCCTTCATCCAGCCGGACGAGGAGGCGTACGACCTCTACTACAACGTGATCAGCAATCCCCTGCTCTGGTTCATCCAGCATTACCTCTGGGACCTGGCACGGGAACCGGTGGTGGACGCCTCCACCCGCCATGCCTGGCGGGACGGCTACGTCGCCGTCAACCGGATGTTCGCCGACCGCGTCATCCGCGAGGCGGAGACGGGCGACCGGCCGCCGCTCGTCCTGATCCAGGACTACCAGCTCTACCTGGTGGCGAAGATGGTCCGCGACGCGGTGCCCGAGGTGAAGCTCCAGCACTTCGTCCACATCCCCTGGCCGACGCCCCAGTACTGGAAGATCCTGCCCAAGCCGATCCGCGACGAGATCGTCCACGGCCTGCTGGGCAACGACATCATCGGTTTCCAGACGAGCCGGGATGTCCGCAACTTCCTGCTCACCTGCGA
>JBEKAP010000146.1:0-6466 GCA_050015875.1 Candidatus Dormibacteria bacterium
CTCCCGGACGTCCCGGGACACGGTCGCCTGGGTGGCGTCGAGGCCGCGGCGCCGCAGCGCGGCCACGATCTCGTCCTGGGTGCGCACCTTCCGGTCCCGAACCAGGTCGAGGATGGCCTGCTGCCGCTCCGCCTTGGCCGCGGGGACGGCGAGGGAGCCGACGTTCATGGCTTCCCGCTCTCGGGCGGGGCACCGGCTCTCGCGGGCGTGGCACCGGTGCTCTCGGGCGTGGCGCCGGCGCCCGCGGCGGCGACCAGCTGGAAGGCGGCGGCCAGGCGCGCGATCGCCTCGTCCGCCTGCGCCTCGCTCAGGATGAGCGGAGGGATGAGGCGCAGCGCCGAGGCCCCGGTCGCGTTGATGAGCAGGCCGTGGCGGAGGGCGGCCAGGACCAGCGGCTGCGCCACCGGGTGGGTCAGGACCACCCCGAGCATCAGGCCGCGACCCCGCACGCCGGCGATGGGGGCGCCCTCCCGAGCCAGCTGGAGCAGACCGCGGCTGAGCCGCTCCCCGACCCGGGCGGCGTTCTCGACCAGCCCCTCCCCCACGATGGCGTCGATGACGGCGGCCGCGACCGCGGTGACGAGCGGCCCCCCCCCGAAGGTCGAGCCGTGGTCGCTCACGGTGAGGACGTCGGCGCGCGGCCCGGCCAGCACGGCACCGATGGGGAGGCCGCCGCCCAACCCCTTGGCCACCGCCATGACGTCGGGGACGATCCCGGCGTGCTGGTGCGCCCACCACCTCCCGGTGCGTCCCATCCCGCTCTGGATCTCGTCCAGTATCAGCAGGAGATCGCGCTCGTCGCAGAGCCGGCGCAGCCCGCGCAGGGTCTCGTCACTCATGGGCACGACCCCCGACTGGCCTTCGATCGGCTCCATGAGCAGCGCCACGGTGCTGTCGTCGATCGCGCTCTCGACCGCCCCGAGGTCGTCATAGGCGACGTGGATGAAGCCGCGCGGCAGCGGCTCGAAGGGCTCGCGGTAGTGGCGGTTGGCGGTGGCCGCCAGCGCGCCCATGGTGCGGCCGTGGAACGCACCCCGCGCGCAGATGATGGTGGAGGCGCCGTTGCGGTTCAGCTTCCCCCATTTGCGAGCGATCTTGATGGCGGTCTCGATCGCCTCCGCCCCGCTGTTGCAGAAGTAGACCCGGCTGGGGAAGGCGGTGGCGACCAGCTTCTCGGCAGCGTCCAATTGGGGCTCGGAGAAGTAGAGGTTGCTCAGGTGGATGGCCCGGTTGGCCTGCTCGACCAGGGTGCCGAGCACCGCGGGATGCGCGTGTCCCAGCACGTTGACCGCGATCCCCCCGGCGAGGTCCAGGTACTCGCGCCCGTCGACGTCGGTGAGGATGCAGCCCTTCCCGGTGCGCATCGCCACCCTCTGGGGGGCGTACGTGTGCATGAGCACGGTGGCCGCCCGCTCCTCGATGGCGGAGAAGGCGGCGCTCGTCTCGGGAGCCGGTTGGCTCACCGGGTCACCATGGTGCCGACGCCCTTCTCGGTGAGCAGCTCGAGCAGCAGCGAGTGGGAGACACGGCCGTCGATGATGTGCGAGGCAGTCACCGCGTCGAGGGCCCGCAGTGCCGCGCGCACCTTGGGGATCATGCCACCGTGGATGGCGCCGCTCTCGATCAGCCGGTCGGCAGCCGCCGCATCCAGGGCGCTGATCAGCTCGCCGTCCCCGCCACGCACCCCCTCCACGTCGGTGAGCAGCACCAGCTTGGTCGCCTTCAGGGCGACGGCGAGCTCGGCGGCCACGGTGTCGGCGTTGACGTTGTAGGCGTCGCCGTCGACTCCCAGACCGATCGAGGCGACCACCGGGATGCGCCCCTGATCGAGGATGGCGACGATCGGCTCCGGATTGACCTGGTCGACCTCTCCGACGAAGCCGAGATCCTGCCCATCCTCGGGACCGCGGGGACGGACCAGCAGGGTGGGCCCGTCCTCGCCACTCATCCCCACCGCCTGGCCGCCCAGCCGGTGAATGCGCGTGACCAGGTCGGGGCCGATCTTGCCGGTGAGCACCATCTTCACCACCTCCATGGTGGCGGCGTCGGTGACCCTCAACCCGTGGATGAACTTCGGCTCGATGCCGAGCCGCTTCTGCCACGAAGAGATCTCCGGACCGCCGCCGTGAACCAGCACGGGGCGCATGCCGACGAAGCGGAGCAGCACCACGTCCTGGAGGAAGGCGTCGACGTCCTCCCCGATCGCCGACCCGCCGAGCTTGATCACCAGGGTGTGCCCCGAGAATCGCCGGATGTAGGGCAGCGCCTCGACGAGCACCTCGGCCCGCCGGATGCGCTCCTCCATGGTCTCGACGAGGGTGGTCATGGGATCTCCGGTGCTCATGTGGTGTACTCCGCATTGATCCGCACGTAGCCGGCGGTCAGGTCGCATCCCCAGGCGTGGCCGCGCCCGTCGCCGGCACCGAGGTCGATGTCGATCTCGCTCCGGGGCTCGCGCAGCGCGGCGACGACCGGGCCCAGATCGGTGTCGAGAGGAGCCCCGTGCTCGAAGACGGTGGTGCCCGCGAAGGTCACCCGGACCCGGTCGAGGCTGAAGCGGGCGCCGCTCCGGCCCAGCGCCGCGACGATCCGCCCCCAGTTGGGGTCGGCTCCGTGCACCGCCGTCTTGACGAGGGGGGAGACGGCCACGGTGCGGGCGGCGAGCCGCGCCTCGGCATCGTCGCGAGCCCCGGCGACCGTCACCCGGAAGTGCTTGGTGGCGCCCTCCGCGTCGGCCACCACCTGCTCCGCGAGCGACTCGCAGACACCCAGCAAGGCCTCGCGCAGAGCCTCGAAGCCCGCTCCGCCCGGCACCAGCGCGGGCCCGCCCGCGGCACCGTTGGCGAGCGCGAAGAGGGTGTCGTTGGTGGAGGTGTCACCGTCGACGGTGATCGAGTTGAAGCTGGATTCGGCGACCTCGGCGAGCAGCGCCTGGAGGTCGGGTGCGGCGACGTCCGCGTCGGTCGTGACCAGGGCGAGCAGGGTCGCCATGTCGGGGTGGATCATCCCGGCGCCCTTCGCCATCCCGCCCACCCGGTGCTCCAGGCCGTCGACCAGGAAGGTGGCACCCGCCATCTTGGGGACGGTGTCGGTGGTCATGATCGCCCGGGCGGCCAGCTCACCGGCGTCCCGGCTCTGGCTACGCGCGGCGGCACGGAGGCCATCGCCGACCCGATCCATCGGCAGCGGGCGGCCGATCACGCCGGTGCTGCAGACCAGCACCTCGACGGGATCGCGTCCCAGGGCGCCGGCGGCCACCGAACACATCCGGAGCGCATCGCGCAGCCCCTGGGCGCCGGTGCAGGCGTTGGCGTTGCCGGCGTTGGCGACCACGGCGTGGATCGGCGTGCCCCGGCGCAGGGTGAGCTGGGAGATGACGACGGGCGCGGCCTTGACCAGGTTGGTCGTGAAGACGCCCGCGCCCGCGCAGGGGCGGTCGCTCAGAACCACGGCGATGTCGGCGCGGCTCATGTTGCCGTCGCCGCGGATGCCGGCGGCCGCGGTCCCGGCGCTGAAGCCACGCGGGGCGCAGACGCCGACGCCGGCCGCCGATGCACCGGTGGCGGGAGAGCCGCTCACGGAGACCACGTCCTCGGAGGCATCCGTCTCGGAGGCGTCCGTCTGGGTCATGGCCACTGCGACGACGCCGGCAGCCCGGTGGTCTCACCCAGCGAGAAGCGGATGTTGGCGGCCTGGACGGCCTGGCCGGCGCCGCCCTTGACGAGGTTGTCCTCGGCGACGGTGACCACCGCGACGCCGTCCTGGTCGGTGACGTTGACCGCGGCCGTGTTGCTGCCGGTGACCGACTTGGTGGCGGGCGAGACCTCGTCGTAGCGGAGGAACGGGTTGGCCGCGCAGAGGTCGCGCATCAGCTCGACGACATCGGCCACCCGGCGGCCGGCGACGGGGTGGAGGTAGGCGGTGGCGAGGATGCCCCGGGTCATGGGGATGAGGTGGGGCACGAAGGTCAGCCGCACCGCGTGGCCGGCAGCCGCATCGAGCTCCTGGATCATCTCGGCCTTGTGGCGGTGGCCGTCCACGCCGTAGGCCCTGACCGATTCGTTCACCTCCGAGAAGTGGAAGCCGAGAGACGGCGAACGCCCTCCGCCGCTCACCCCGCTCTTGGCGTCGATCACGACGTCGGGCTCCACCAGCCCCTCGCGGAGCGCGGGGAGGGTGCTGATCAGGCTGGCGGTCGGATAGCAGCCCGGGACGGCCAGCAGGTCACTGGAGGCGATGGCCTCGCGGTGGAATTCGACCAGGGAGTACACCGCCTGCCGGCAGAGGTCCGGGGCCGGATGCTCGAGCCCGTACCAGCGCGCGTAGGCTGCCGGATCGGTGAGCCGGAAGTCGGCACTCATGTCGACGACCACGCGGCCGGCGTCGAGCCACTCCCGAGCGTGGGAGGCGGCCACCGTGTGGGGCAGCGCGGCGAAGACCACGTCGACCTCGCCGACGTCCATGCCGCCCTCGACCCGGAGGTCGACCCGGCTTCCCGGGACCGCCTCGGCGAAGGCCTTGCCGGCCGAGCTGCGGCCGAGGAGCCGCACCAGCTCGATGCCGGGATGCTGGTCGAGGATTTCGACGCACTGGGCGCCGATGTAGCCGGTGGCGCCGCAGACCGCGGCGCGGATCACAGAGCTGGGCATGGTCGAGGGATTATACGTGCGGTGTGCATGTTTATGCAAACTGCGCGGGAGTGGTGGCCCACCCGGGATGCACGCGTCCTGCCGCTCTGCCTGACCGGGGCCCGCGGAGTCCGCTCCGCGAGGTGGCCTATACGGGGACCACCAGGGGCAGCGTGCCGGTGCCTGCCGCGGCCACCGGGCGGACCCCGGTCCCCATGGCGAGGAACTCCACGCCGTGTTCGCCCCAGACCTGGTTGCTCTCCTCGACCCTGACGCCGACGATGCCAGTCGCACCATCCCGCTCACCTTCGGCCTGCATGCGAGACATGGCGAGCTCGCGAGCGGAGTAGATCGCCTGCGTGTACTGGGGGAGCTCCACGTTCTGGCCGGCCTGGCGGAAGGACTGCCGGATCGATTGATGCGCGATGTGGAAGACGCAGCAGCCGAGGACCAGACCGGTGGGAGCCCAGCCGTAGCGCAGCAGCTTGAAGAAGTCGCGGCCCGACAGGTCCGAGCTGAAGGGCTTGCCGCCGGGCGCCTTGTAGGAGCCGGGAGCCTTCTCGAAGCGCACCGCCGTCCCCACCGCGAGGAACTCGAGGACCTCCCCGGCGCCGACGTAGCCCACCCTGCGCAGATCCACGCCGACGATGCCGTCGGCATCCAGCTGGACCGCCTCGGTGACCATCCGCTCGATGGCCAGCTCGCGGGCGTTGTACATCGCCTGGGTGAGGACGGTGAGCTCGACGGACTGCTTCCATCCGGCGTACTGCAGGCCCATGTGATACATCGAGGTGCCCATGACCAGCCCGAGGGGCACGAATCCGCTCTCGCGCACCAGGACGAACTCGTCGACGCTCAGGTCGGAGGTGAA
The DNA here is from genome assembly GCA_050015875.1 of Candidatus Dormibacteria bacterium. Classification (GTDB taxonomy): domain Bacteria; phylum Chloroflexota; class Dormibacteria; order Aeolococcales; family Aeolococcaceae; genus Changshengia. The sequence continues at coordinate 5,500 of JBEKAP010000146.1, forward strand.
GCACTTGCCCTGCGCCGTCTCCGCCAGGCGGCCGGTGCCGCCTTCCGGGACCCACTGTGCGGCTGGCGTGTCGGTCACCGTCATACCTCCGATCCGGGGGGCTTCAGGCGGAACTGTACCGCTAACCGAAACGGACCCCGACGAACATGACCACGGGGAGCGTACCGCCCCACCGTGAGCACTCGCCGAGGGATGCGCCGCCGGGCTGCTCAGGTCGCTGGGGCGACGTCGGGGTGACCGGTGGTCGGAAGCCCGTGGATGCCGAGCCGCCGATGCCGGGCGCGCTCGATGTTGACCGCCGCGCCGATCAGGGCCAGGTGGGTGAAGGCCTGCGGGTAGTTGCCGAGCAGCTCCCCCGTCGCCCCGTCCGCCTCCTCGGCCATCAGTCCGAGCGGCGATCCCAGGGCCAGCAGGCGCTCGAAGCGATGGTGGGCCTGCTCGACCTCGCCGATGTGGGCGAGCGCGTCGGCCAGCCAGAAGGAGCACATCAGGAAGCCCCCCTCGCTGCCGTGGTCGATGCCGTCGTCGGTCTCCTCGGGGCGGTAGCGGCTGACCAGCACGCCATCGCCGAGATGGCGGCCGATGACCCGCACCGTCGAGACAATGCGCGGGTCACGATCTTCGAGGAAACGCACCTGGCCGGCCCGCAGCATGGCGGCGTCGACGGTCCGTCCCCCGAGCGTCTGGGTGAAGCTGCGCAGCCGTGGGCTGTACCCCTCCGCGGTCACCCTCCGGTGGATGGCACGGCGCGCCTGCTCCCAGCGTTCGCGGTCGCAGGCGAGCCCGAAGCGCTCGGCGAGGCGCAGGCCGCGATCGACGGCGACCCAGCACATCAGCTTGCTGTACGTGTAGTGCAGCTCCTGGCCGCGGCTCTCCCAGATGGAGGCGTCGGGCAGCTGCCAGCGCTCGATGGCCAGGTCGACGACGGCGTGCAGCTCCTTCCATAGCGTCTGGCTGATCTCGCCCC
>JBEKAP010000147.1:0-6430 GCA_050015875.1 Candidatus Dormibacteria bacterium
CCGCGCGGGTGCGCGAGCGCATAGCAGCGGCTCAGTCGCGCCAGCTGCAGCGGGCGGGGACCACCGGCGTCATGGCCAACGCGCTGCTCGACGGGGACGGGCTGCTGGACGTCTGTCACCTCGACGATCGGGGCCGGAACGCGCTGACGACGGCGGGGGAGAGGTGGCACCTCTCCGCGCGCGGCTACCACCGGGTGCTGCGTGTGAGCCGCACCATCGCCGACCTCGGCGGCGAGGAGCGGGTCGGCCGGGAGGCGGTGATCGAGGCCCTCCAGCTCCGGGTCCCGGCGCTGTGACAGAGCCCCGGGCGCGCGCGTTCCTTCTGGAGGCGGGCGACCCGCGCTGGCCGGCCGGTCTCTCCGACCTCGGCGCCCTGGGCAAACCCTGCCAGCCGTCCTCCCTCTGGGTGGAGGGGCAGCTGCCCGCACTGCCGGGGGTGGCGGTGGTGGGGGCCCGCGCGGCGGGCGTGATGGGGCAGGAGGTGGCTCGCCGGATCGGCGGCGATCTCGGCCGGCGAGGTGTGACCGTGGTCAGCGGCTTTGCCCTCGGAGTGGACGCGGCCGCCCATCGCGGTTGCCTGGCGGCCGGGGGGCAGACCGTGGCCGTGCTCGGCTGCGGCCTGGCGGTCGACTACCCCCGCTCTCACCGGGGCTTGAGGACAGAAGTGTCCCTAAGGGGTGCGCTGGTGTCGGAGTACACCGCGTGGGACGCTCCGCGCGCTTGGCGCTTTCCCCATCGCAATCGGATCATCGCCGCGCTCTGCCGGGCGGTGGTGGTGGTGGAGGCGAGGGAGAGGAGCGGCGCCTTGAGCACCGCGCGGTGGGCTGCCGACCTGGGTCGGGAGGTGCTGGCCGTGCCGGGCTCCATTCTCGGCCCGCTCAGTGAGGGCTCGAACCGGCTGCTGCGCGACGGGGCACGCCCGTACCTGGATGTGAGCGATCTGGCCGACCTCTTCCCCGAGTGCGCCGCACCGGCGGTGCCGGATCTGCACCGCGCGGCTCGGTCGCAGGCGGGTGAGGAGCGGACGGCACCCTGCCAGGGTCCGGACCCCGTCTCGCGAGTGCTGGCACTGGTCAGCGCGGAGCCGGTCCCGCGGGAGCTCATCGGCCGCGCCCTGGGGCTCGGCGCACCGGGGCTCGCGGTGCTGCTGGGAGAGCTCGAGCTGGACGGACAGGTGCGCGGACTCCCCGGTGGGCTGGTCGCCCGCGCCCGCTCCTGACCTGCGTCACCCACCCCAATTTGGGGATGGCGAACCGAGGTCCGGACCCGCAGCGTTAACCGCGGGTAGACGGGCCCGCGACATGTGAGTCGGCCGGTGGTACCTACCCACCCGACACCGCCCCTTCCGGCGGTGTCGACGTGCCCTCAGGGCGTGATGAGCACGGTCCCCCGCTACTCCACGTCGATCACGCCGACCTCGGTCTCCTCCGCCTCGGGGAGGGCCGCCTCCTCCGCCTCCGGGGCGGCGCGCGACGGCCGGAGACGGTTCAGGAAGACCATGGCGAGCGTGGCCGCGACGGTGCAGCTGACGGCTCCCGTGAGCAGCCCGGCCCGGGCGCCCTCCCCGGCCACGATGAGGCCGACCAAAGGACCGCCGATGGGCGTGGTGCCCTGGAAGGCGATCGCCCAGAGGGCCATGACCCGCCCCCGCATGGACGGGGCCGCCCCCAGCTGGAGGGTGGAGTTCCCCCGGGCGATGAAGGAGACGCTGGCCCATCCGACGGCGGCGAGTCCGAGGTACTCGAGGAGCAGGGTCGGGGCACCGGCCGCGAAGAGGAGCACGACCCCGAAAGCGGACGCTGCCAGCGTCACCGGCCGGAGCCCGGTGTGGCCGCGTGCGGCGGTCACCAGCCCGCCGGCGACGGCCCCGACGCCCATCGAGGCGAGCATGAAACCGTACGCGGTGGGGCCGCCGTGGAAGGTCTGGTCGGCGAGCACGGGCAGCACCACCTGGAACTCGTAGGCGAAGGTCCCGATGAGGACCATCATCAGCAGGGGGACGCCCAGGTCCGGCGTGCGGGAAACGTAGCGGACGCCGGCGCGCAGCTGCCCCCGCGACCGGCCGCTCGGGACCGACGGTTGCAGCTTCGAGCGGTCCATGGTCGCCAGGCTGAACACCACCGCCACGAAGCTCAGCGCGTTGAGGAGGAAGCAGATCCCGTCTCCGACGCTCGCGATCAGCAGCCCGGCGATCGCGGGGCCGACCGCCCGGGCGACGTTGACGAGCACCGAGTTGAGGCTGACCGCGTTGCGCAGATCGCGGGGGCCGACCATCTCCAGGATGAACGCCTGGCGCGCCGGATTCTCGAAGGTGTTGTTCATCCCCAGGATGACCGCCAGCAACCCCACCTCCCAGACCTGCACCACGTGGGTGGTGACCAGGATCCCGAGCACGAGAGCCTGCACCCCCATCAGTGACTGCAGCAGGATCATCAGCTTCCGCTTGTCCAGCCGATCGGCGACGACCCCTCCATAGGCGCCGAACAGGAGCACGGGCAGGGTCTGGAGGGCCACGATCAGCCCGAGGTCCACGCTCGAGTGGGTCAGCGTCAGCACCAGCCAAGACTGGGCCGTGGTCTGCATCCAGGTGCCGATCAGGGAGACGGCCTGGCCGCCGACGTAGCGGCGGTAGTTGGGGACGGCCAGCGAGGCGAACGTCGCCCGGGCGGTCCTCCCGGCGAGGTCGGCTGAATTCCCGAGCTGGCGCACCCGTCCCTTCTACCCGAAACCGGTCTGCCCGCGGCGTGGTGGCCGCCCTCTGCCAGAGGCTTGACAGCCCGGGCGTCGCTGAAATATCCTTCGTGACGAAATGTTCGTGACGAAATATTTTTGGAAAGCGAGCGCGCAAGGGCCCGGCGGGGATCGATCGTGACCGGGGTGGGGAGAGTGCCGCGCCCGTTGGGCGAGATCGCCCCGACCACGGTTGCCGGTGTCGCGAGCCGGGGAGCGGCTCCACCCGGCCCGGAGGCTGTCCACGACGGCATGGAGATCTCGCGCCTCTATGGGGAGATGTGGCGCCGCTTCCAGCCGCAGCGCCATGCGATCAGCGGCTCGGCAGTGACGCCGCGGATGCTCTCCTACCTGCGCCACCTGGCCGCCGCCGGTCCGCTGACCGTGGGTGAGCAGGCGGCCCATCTCGGCATCAGCCATGCGACCGCCACTGAGGTGGTCAACCGGCTGGAGAGCAAGGGGCTGGTCGAGCGCATGAAGGACGACGGGGATCAGCGGCGCGTCTTCGTGTGGCTCACCGACCTGGGCCGCGAGCAGATCGCAGCCCTTGCCGGCCGGAACGTCGAGGACCCCTTTCTCCACGCCGTCGCCGCCCTCTCGGCGGCCACCCGCGCGGCCATCATCGAAGGACTCGGCGCTCTGCTGAGAGCCGCCGACACCGACAACGACGCTCAGGACGAGAAGGAGGAGTCATGACCATGCAAACGAGCTGTCTGAGTTGCGGTATGCCCCTGACCTCGCCGGCAGATCACGCGCGTGGGGACGAGGGTATCCCGTACTGCGTCCACTGCACGACCGAGAGCGGCGAGCTGCAATCGTTCGAGCAGCGCTTCGACAGGATGACCCAGTGGTCGATGCGCAAGGACGGGCTGGATCGCAGCGCGGCGGAGCAGCGGACCCGGGAGTACATGCGCTCCATGCCCGCCTGGCGGGAGCACCCTGCCCTGGCGTCCCCCTCGCCCGATCGCGGCTGATCGGCCGACGGCGCGTCCGGGGCGGGGCTTCGCGGCCTCGCCCCGGAGGGCGCCGGATCGGAGTTCGCGGCCCGGCCTCGGCGGCGTCGGATCGGGTCGGCGCCACCGTCCGACTCGCCCGAACGCTGCCCGGGCACCGGGCGGCTGGCGCAAGCGATTGGCCTGATGGCTGCGCGCCGGTTGATCGGCTGGCTGCGACGCCACGGCGGCAGCTGAGACTGAAGGCTGATTGCGACCAAGTTGCATCTGTGCTAGCCTCAGGTCGGACGGGTTCGGCCAGGGGAGGGCACACCATGGCGGCAAGCGCAGGCCGTTGGTCGCGCGTGTGGGCAGCGCTCACCCCGCGCGAGTGGACGCGCATCGGGGCGATGGCGGGATTCATCGTCGCCCTGTACGTGCTCGGCTGGGGGATATTCATCGCGGCCATCCTTCCCCAGCATTTCAAGCTGCTCGGTATCGGCGTGGCCATCACCGCCTACACGCTGGGCTTGCGTCACGCGTTCGATGCCGACCACATCTCCGCGATCGACAACACCACGCGAAAGCTGATGGCGGAGGGCAAGCGGCCGCTGTCGGTGGGATTCTGGTTCTCGCTCGGGCACTCCACCATCGTCTTCGTGCTGGGCATCGGCCTCACCTTCGCGGCGCGGGCCATCATCGGTCAGGTCAGCAACCCGAACTCCACCATCGAGAGCTTCGGGGGCATCGTCGGGACCCTGGTCTCCGGCACCTTCCTCTACCTGATCGCCATCCTCAACCTGGTCATCCTGATCGGCATCGTCAAGGTGTTCATGAACATGCGCCGCGGGCGCTACGACGACGCCGAGCTGGAGCAGCAGCTCAACTCACGCGGGCTGATGTTCCGCTTTTTCGGCAGGATGATGCGGGCGATTCACAGCCCGTGGCAGATGTATCCCGTCGGCGTCCTCTTCGGGCTCGGTTTCGACACCGCGACCGAGGTTGCGCTGCTCGCCGCCACCGCCGGAGCCGCCACCGCCGGGCTGCCCTGGTACGCGGTGCTCAGCCTCCCGATCCTCTTCGCGGCCGGCATGTCGACCATGGACACCCTCGACGGATCCTTCATGAACTTCGCCTACGGTTGGGCCTTCTCCAAGCCGGTGCGCAAGGTCTACTACAACATCACGATCACCGGGCTCTCGGTCGCGGTGGCGATGCTCATCGGCACCATCGAGATCTTCGGCCTGCTGGCCGCCGAGCTCAACCTGAGGGGCGGCTTCTGGAACTTCATGGCCAACTTCAACATCAACGAGGCGGGATTCTTCATCGTCGGCCTCTTCGTCGTGACCTGGGTGGTGGCGCTCTCGGTGTGGCGGTTCGGCGGCATCGAGCGCCGCTGGGACGAGGGCGCGGCCCGGGGGCGAGCCGCGGGTCGCGAGCAGGCCTGAGCGCAACCTCTCCCTCGGCCGGCGACCCGTGCCGCCGGCTGGCCTCGAGCGCTCTTGCCGCCGAGCCCGCCCCGGGCGACCCCAGGTTTGGCCCGAGGCACCGCGGGTGATGATCCGGGATAGAGTGGATGACGGCCCCGGTCGGCGCCGGGGGCCGCTGCTATCATCTGCCGGCCTCGGCCCGGCCCGAAGAGGTCGGTGGGCGCCCGCCGCCATAGGACACCAATGCCAAACCGTCTGATCATCGTCGAGTCTCCCAGCAAGGCTCGCACCCTGGCCAAGTTCCTGGGGGCCGGCTTCACCGTCAAGGCCTCGATGGGCCATATCCGCGATCTCCCCAAATCGACTCTCGGGGTCGACCTGGACCACGGCTTCCGTCCCGAGTACGTGACCATCCGGGGCAAGGAGAAGCAGATCCGGGAGCTGCGCGACGCGGTCAAGAAGGCCGACGAGGTTCTGCTCGCCGCCGACCCGGACCGGGAGGGTGAGGCCATCGCATGGCACCTCGGGGAGGCTCTGAAGCTCAAGGATCCCGATCGGATCGAGGTCCACGAGATCACGAGGAGCGCGGTCGAGGCGGCGCTCAAGGCTCCGCGCAAGGTCGATCGCAATCGGGTGTACGCCCAGGAGGCCCGTCGCGTGATCGACCGCCTGGTCGGCTACCGGCTGAGCCCGCTGCTCTGGCGGAAGGTCCGGACCGGGCTCTCCGCTGGCCGGGTCCAGTCGGTGGCGGTCCGTCTGGTGGTCGACCGTGAGAACGAGATCGACGCCTTCGTGGCGACCGAGTCGTGGAGCCTCGACGCGGTGCTGGAGAAGGGCGACAGCCGCTTCACCGCGCGCTACCAGGGTCGCCGGGATGCGCTGGAGGCGGCGGCCGCCGCGCCCAAGCGGGGCCGCGGTGCAAAGCGTGCCGTCGCCGAGGCGGCGGAGGGTGGCGAGCCGGCGGAGCGTGCCGTTCTGGCCACCCGGGCAGATGCCCTCGAGGTCATGCGCGCCCTCAACTTCGACGCGGAGGGCCACCGCGCGGACGACGCTCCCCCCTTCCTCGTCGAGGGTGTGGAGAGCTCGGAGACCTCGCGGTCCGCCCCCTTCCCCTACACCACGAGCACGCTGCAGCAGGACGCCAGCACCCGGCTCCGCTTCTCGCCCCGCCGGACGATGTCGATCGCCCAGGAGCTGTATGAGGGGGCGGAGATGGGCAGCTCCGGCCCAATCGGCCTGATCACCTACATGCGCACCGACTCGACGCGGATCAGCGAGCAGGCGAGGACCGAGGCCGCCGGCTATATCACCGAGACGATGGGGCAGAGGTACCTCCGG
>JBEKAP010000148.1:0-6301 GCA_050015875.1 Candidatus Dormibacteria bacterium
CGCGGGCGGTTATCACGGCCACGCCGACGCGCTGCTCGCCGAGGCGGGGAGTGGGGTGGCGACCCTGGCGCTGCCCGGCTCGGCGGGAGTGCCGGCCGGGGCGGTGGCCGACACCCTGGTGCTCCCCTACAACTCGGCCGGCGCAGTCACCGACGCCTTCGCGGTTCACGGCCATCGAATCGCCGCCGTGATCGTCGAGCCGGTGGCCGGGAACATGGGCTGCGTGGCCCCGCTTCCGGGGTACCTGGAGGAGCTGCGCCGGGTCACTCGCGAGCGGGGCGCGCTGCTCATCTTCGACGAGGTCATGACCGGGTTCCGGGTGGCGTACGGCGGAGCCCAGGTCCTCTACGGGATCGAGCCCGATCTGACCTGCCTCGGCAAGGTGATCGGGGGCGGGCTTCCGGTGGGCGCCTACGGGGGGGCCCGCGGGCTCATGGAGAGGGTCGCCCCCCTCGGTCCGGTCTACCAGGCGGGGACGCTGTCGGGCAATCCGCTCGCCATGGCGGCGGGGGTCGCGGTCCTCGACCGGCTCAGGAGCGGCGACGCCTATGCGCGGCTGGAGGCCCTGGGCGGCCGGCTGGGCGACGGCCTGCGCACCGCGGCGGTGGCGGCGTCTGTCCCCTGCGCGGTCAACCGGGTGGGCAGCATGCTCACCGTCTTCCTGGGGGTGGAGCGCGTCGACAGCTACGCGGACGCGCGGGGCAGCGACCTGGGCGCCTTCGCCCGAGTGCACGGCGCCTGGCGGGACGCCGGTGTGCTCTGGCCGCCGTCTCAGTTCGAGGCCGCCTTCCTGAGCACCGCCCACGAGGCTGCCGACATCGACCGGGCGGTCTCGGCCTTCGCCGGGGCGATCCGTGGCGGTGGCCTCGCCCGCGAGTGCTGACTCCCGAGGAGACGCAGGGCGTCGCATCCTGGTATCTGTTCAGTCGGCGGCGCCTCCGCCCCCGGCTACATGCCCGATAGCCCGGCGACCTGTGCTCTCAGCCAGAGGGTGCCGATGACAGCCACGACAACGCCGGCCAGGCCAAGGAGGATCCCGGCGATGGCGATGCCTCGTCCTCGTTCGCGGCGCTTCGGGATCTCGCCCAGCGAGATGCAGCCGAAGACCACCGCGAGCACGGAGGCGAGGCCGAAGAGCCATAGGAGGCCGAGGATCAGGGAGACGATGGCGTACGCGTTCACGCGCCGGGTGCGCTGGCGGCCCGGGGAGCTGCTGCTGGGGAGCTGTGTGGCGATCGACATTTGCCGCTATTGAAGCGCTGATGCGGATCGGCGGCATCAGGGTTTTCCCTGGTGTCACACGGTGGATGGCCGCCTCGTGCTCGGGGGAGGTCCCCGAGGCGCGGGCGGAGGCTGACCTACACAGCCTTGGGGGCTCATCGCGGACGAGGACCGTGCGTGCAGCGTCACGGCCTGCCCTCGTCCGCATCGGGCCTTTAGGCCCTAGAACGTAGGGCCGAAGAGCCCGGTGCTAGACTGACCTCCGTCGGGGTGCTTCCCCACCCCGGCCGCACGACTGAGGGGTACGGCACATGGATCGTCTCTTCTACCTCATCCCGATCGTCCTGGTCGCAGTCATCCTCTTCGGGGGGGCATCGAAGCTGCCGGAGATCGGGGCGGCCACCGGACGGGCCATCCGCGAGTTCCGGAGCGCCGTCTCGGGCGGGCCGGATGGCGCGGCGTCGGGCATGACCGCACCGCCCGCGAGCCAGCCGGGCGGCTGGTCGCAGTCCGGCCAGTGGAGCATGCCGGGCGACCGGCCCGCCGCCACCGTCCCCGACGACACGCTCCGGCCCTGAGCCGAGCGGCGGCAGGCGCCTGCGCCGCCCGGTTGATCGGCTCACGATGAGGGGGAGCTGAGGTGGCCCTCGGGATACTCGGACGTGGCCGGGCCCGTCTGGGGCGGGAGCGTCCCGACGTCGACGAGCGCCGGCTGACCGTCGTCGAGCACCTGCATGACCTGCGGCGGATGCTGATCGTCTCCCTCTGCGCATGGGGTGCGGCCACGGTGGTGGCCGCGGTCTTCAGCCACTACCTCCTCCAGGTCCTCGAGTACCCGCTCACCAGCCTGCTGGCCAAGCACAACCACCTGATCTCCAAGCCGATCATCACGAGCCCCACCGAGCTGGTCACCATCCCGGTGGAGGTCGCCCTGGTCGGCGGGCTGGTGCTCGCCCTGCCGGTCATCCTCTGGCAGCTCTGGACCTTCGTCGCTCCGGGGCTGCGCCGGGTCGAGCGGCGATTCGCCCTGCCCTTCATCGCCTCCGCGCTCGCGCTCTTCGGGGCGGGTGGGTGCCTCGCCTACTTCCTGATGCCGCTCTGGCTCAACCTGCTCACCAGCATCGTCGGCAGCAACGCCATCTTCTTCCCCGACCTCAACCAGTACCTCTCCTTCCTGACCCTGCTCATCGTCGCCTTCGGCGTGACCTTCGAGCTGCCCGTGGTCATCGTGCTGCTCGGCCTCCTCGGGGTCATCTCGTCGGGCTGGCTGCGGCGCCGGCGCAAGCTGGGCTGGGGGGTCATCGTCGTCGGCGCGGAGCTGGTCACCCCGGGGGTCGATCCCTTCACGCCACTCTTCCTGGCCGTCCCCCTGGTCGGCCTCTTCGAGCTCTCGATCCTCGTCCTCGCCAAGCCGCTCCGGCGCTGAAGTCCCGTACACTGCGCCGGCCATGCGACCTGACAGCCGCGCTCCCGACGAGCTCCGCCCCACCCTCATCGAGGTGGGCGTCCTGCCCTACCCCGAGGGCAGCTGCATGATCTCGACCGGGCAGACCAAGGTGCTCTGCTCCGCCACCGTGGAGGAGCGCGTACCTCCCTTTCGCAAGGGCGGCGGGCAGGGCTGGGTCACCGCGGAGTACGCCATGCTGCCGCGCAGCACCCAGACCCGGACCGAGCGCGACGGCCGCAAGGGGCGGATCGACGGCCGCTCCCAGGAGATCCAGCGGCTCATCGGCCGCAGCCTCCGAGCCGCGGTCGACTTCTCGGCACTCGGGGAGCGCTCGATCCTCATCGACTGCGACGTCATCGTCGCGGACGGCGGCACCCGCACCGCGGCGATCACCGGCGGATACGTGGCCCTCGCCCTGGCCGTGCGGGCACTGGAGGAGGCGCGGGTGGTCGGCGCTAAGGTGCTGCGCCGCCAGGTCGCGGCGGTCTCGGCGGGGATCGTCGGGGGCGAGCCCCGGCTCGACCTCTGCTACCTGGAGGACTCCGCCGCCGACACCGACCTCAACTGCGTCGGCGCCGACGACGGGCGCTTCATCGAGATCCAGGGGACCGCGGAGGGTGCACCCTTCAGCCGCGAGGAGCTCGACCGGCTGCTGGCACTCTCCGACATCGGCTTGACCAAGCTCTTCGCCGCTCAGGCGGAGGCATTGGGGACCGGGGCCCGGACCGCGTGAGGGTGGCGGTGGCGAGCCGCAACCCGGGCAAGATCTGGGAGCTGCGGCGGCTGCTGGCGGGTCATCCCTGGGAGCTGGTCGACCTGGACGGCGCCGGCTTCGCGGGTGAGCTGGAGGAGCCCGGGGCCACCTACGACGAGAACTCCGCGCTCAAGGCGCAGACGGTCTGCTCCGCCACCGGACTCCCCGCCATCGCCGACGACTCCGGCATCGAGGTACCGGCGCTCGGCGGCTGGCCGGGACCGGCCTCGGCGCGCTGGATGGGGGAGGCGGCCACCGACGTCGATCGCCTCCACGGGCTGCTCGCCGAGGTGGAGCGGCGCTGCCCGGACGACCGCCGGGCCCGCTACGTCTGCGTGGTCACCCTGGCCCGTCCCGGGGTGGCGACGGTCTCCGCACGGGGGGAGACCGCGGGCGTGCTGGTCGCGCCCAGGGGCTCTGGGGGTTTCGGCTACGACCCCTCCTTCCTGAGCGACGACCTCGGCATCACCTTCGGCGAGGCCACCGCGGAGGCCAAGGACGGGGTGAGCCACCGGGCCCGGGCGTTGGCGGCTCTCCAGGCCCTGCTGGGCGACGATCTGAAGCGGCCCTGATCCAGCGGCGGCCTGAGCCGTGCCGGCACTCTCACGTCCAGCTGCACCTGACGTACTCGGCGTGCTGGATGGTGGCGGGCCTGCCACTGGCGGTCCCAGGGCCGGCCCTGGAGAGGTCGCGGGCGGCGCACCGCCCAGGCCAGGAGCAGGACGCCGTCTCACACCCCCTTAAGGACAGTTTTGTCCTTAAGGGGCGCCGAGCTGCGGGGAGCCTGCCGCGCGGCGTATTCGATTAGTTCGAAAGGTGTGAATTGTTCAGGGTGAACCCCCTCGGATGGTCGCTGGGGGCCCCTAGTGTCGTCGGCCGTGCACCCGGGTATGCTCCCAGCGATCCAATTCATATCCGCGTGGCGCCCGTGACCCAGAGCGCTCGTGCATCCGGAGAGCTGAACCGTGGCAGATCGCGCAGCCGAGCGTGAGTACGACATCGTCATCGTCGGCGGTGGCCCGGCGGGCCTCACCGCCGCCCTCTACGCCGGGCGTAACAAGGTCCGCGCCATCCTCGTGGAGGCCAAGGGTGCCGTCATTGACGGGGCGCTCATGGGCGCGGGTGGGCAGCTGCTGAACACCGAGCTGATCGAGGACTACCCGGGTGTGAGGTCGATCCTCGGGCCGGACCTGGCCCAGATCATGACCGAGCAGGCGGCCCAGTTCGGCACCGAGATGATCGCCGCCTCGGTGGAGACGATCCGCGGGGAGCCGGACGGGACCAAGGTGGTGGTGACCGACCAGGGCGACCTGCGCGCGCCGGCGGTGATCATCACCGCCGGGGGCAACCCCCGCAAGCTGGGCGTCCCCGGGGAGGCCGAGCTGGCGGGGGTCGGCGTGTCGTACTGCGCCGTCTGCGACGGCGCCTTCTTCCAGGGCGCGCATCTGGCGGTGGTCGGAGGCGGCGACGCGGCCGTGGAGGAGGGACTCTTCCTGACCCGCTACGCGAGCCGGGTCACCATCATCCACCGGCGCGGCGAGTTCCGGGCCCAGCCGATCCTGGTCGAGGAGGCGCGGGAGAATCCCAAGGTCGACTTCCTCTTCGACACCGTGGTCGAGGCCATCGAGGGGAGCCCCAAGGTGAGCAGCCTCAGCCTGCGCAACGTCGCGAGCGGCGAGCGCTCCAGCCTCGAGGTCGGCGGCGTCTTCATCTTCGTCGGCTTCCTGCCCAACACCGGGCTGGTCGACACCCATGTCGATCACGACGCGGCCGGGTACTACCTGACCAACCCGCTGACCATGGAGACGAGCGTGCCCGGCATCTTCGCCGCCGGCGACGTGCGCAGCCAGCTCACCCGCCAGGTCACGACCGCCGTGGGCGACGCGACCACCGCCACCATCGCCGCCACCAAGTGGGTCGAGGAGCGGGCCCGGCGGCTCCGCGCGGGGAGCGCCGAAGCCCGGTGACGGAGCCCCCGGCAGGGTCCCGTCGCGTCATCAGCATCGCCACCCGCCGGGGCGATGGCGGGGAGACGAGCCTTCTCTACGGGGGTCGCGTCGCCAAGGACGATCCCCACGCCGAGGCGTGCGGGGCGGTCGACGAGGCCGTCTCGGCGCTCGGAGTCGCTCGTGCCCAGGAGGCTGACCATGAGCGCGCGGAGCGGCTGCTCGCCCTGCAGCGCGACCTCTTCACGGTCGGCGCCGAGCTGGCCACCGGCCCCGGCGAGCGCGCCCAGCTCGAGCGGCACTTCGCGACCATCACGGCTGCCATGGTCGAGCGACTGGACGCGCAGCTCGCCGACCTGGAGGCGAGGGTTCCGCTCCCCCGGGGCTTCGTGGTGCCCGGTGGCACCCCGGTCGCAGCCGCGATCGACCTCGCCCGCACCCTGGTGCGGCGGGCCGAGCGCAGGGCGGTGAGCCTGCGGCGCACCGGCCTGCTGGAGAACCCCGAGGTCCTCCGCTATCTCAACCGCCTGAGCGACCTCCTCTTCATGCTCGCCCGGGAGGCGGAGCAGGGCGCGACCGTCCTGCGCCATCCGTCCGATGCCTCCGATGCCTGAGATCCCTGGCCGTCTCGACCAAGCGGGCTCGTTGCGACTCTTCGCGATGGCCATGTTGTCCATCCCAGACAAATGGCGGAGCAGAAGGGAGCCGCGCGGGCGGATGCCCTGGTCGCTCTGGACCGCGATGATCGGTCCATGCTCTACGACCAACTCTTCGTCACCATGGAGCGGGCGCGCTGGAATCTGAGCCGCGACATCGACTTCGACGCCGTCCTACCGGGAAGGCTCACCCCCCAATGGATCCGGGACGTTCGCGAGGTCTGCCTCGCCCAGCTCGCGGCGCTGCGCTCCACCGAGACCTTCCTCGGCGGCTCCC
>JBEKAP010000149.1:0-6254 GCA_050015875.1 Candidatus Dormibacteria bacterium
TCGTGCTCGCCGACCAGCTTCTCGAAGCCGGCGAGCGTTGGCCACGGGTCGGTGCCGTTGAAGCCGCCGATGGCCATCACGGGGTCGCCGGTCGCGAGCTGGTAGCCGGCCGCATTGTTCGCCCCCACGGTGGCGGCGATCCAGGTGTACTCCCTGGCGTCCTTCTCGAGGGCTGCGGTCAGCGCCGCGGACGGCGTGCTGGCGCTGAGCAGGCCCCCGCCCGAGGCGCCGCCGCGGGTGCCGCCCGGTGCGAGCGCGCCACCGCTGCCACTCGGCGGGGTACCGCGCGCCGCGGAGCCGCCCGTTCCGAAGGGGACGGTGATGCCCCGCGGTGCCCCCCCGATCTCGCCGTCGCCGGCCGGGACGGTCCCGCCGGGCGGCGTGCCGCCTCCGCTGCTCCCGATACGCCCCTCGGGCGGGGTGCCGCCCGATCCCGGGCCGGATCCGCCGGGCAGACCGCCGGCACCACCGGTGCCGCCTGGCGCTGACGCGCCGTTGCCTCCGCTTCCCGCAATGGCGCTCGCGGAGCCGCCCGTGCTTCCCGAGGAGGCTCCTCCGGTGCCGATCGCCCCGCTCCGGAGCGGAGTGCCGGTCGCGGTGCCGCCCGCGCCGGGGAGGCCGGCGGTCGGTCCGCCGACGCCGGCACCGCCCGGGCCGCCGCTCGCGCCGGTCACGGCCGGTCCGGCCGACGGGATGGAGCCGCTGTGGGGGGTGGCCGCGGTGTCGATGGCGTACGCGGTGGGACCGGCCAGGGCGGTGGCCAGCACGCAACCGGCCAGGACGATGGCGGCGCCGCGCCGCCGGACCGGGGGCAGCACCAGCAGGAGCGCGGTGGTCAGCCCGGCGACCAGCACCGTCGGGCGCAGCCAGGGCAGCCAGCTCGGGCTCTCGGCGAGCAGGGCGTAGGCCCAGACGACGGTTCCCGCCAGGGCGACCGCGAGCAGGAGGCGCGCGGCCAGGCTGTCCCGCCGGCGCCACAGCTCGACTCCGCCCATCCCCACCAGCGCGCCGATGGCGGGGGCCAGGGCGACCGTGTAGTACGGGTGGATGATCCCTTGGGCCAGGCTGAAGACCAGGGCCGTGACGACCAGCCAGCTGCCCCAGAGCAGAGCCGCGGCGCGCTTGCCGTCGCTGCGCGGGGCCCGCCAGCGCAGCCAGAGGAGGGCTCCGATGAGGAGGAGCGCCGCCGGGATGAGCCAGCTCGCCTGATTGCCGAAGGTGCTGTTGAACATCCGGAGCAGGCCGGTCGGGCCCCAGGCGCTCGTGCCCCCAGCCCCGCCGCCGGCTCCGCCGCCGACCACACTGCCCGTCTCGCTGCCCGTGAGCCGGCCGAAACCGTTGTAGCCGAAGATGAGGTTGAGCTCGCTGTTGCCGGTCGAGCCGCCGATGTAGGGGCGGTCGGCGGCCGGCCAGAGCGTGACCAACGCCACCCACCAGCCGGCCGAGAGGAGCACCGCCGCGCCGGCGGCGAGCAGCTGACCGATGCGCCGCCACACCGACACCGGCGCCGCCAACAGATAGACGGCGGCGAACCCCGGCAGCACCAGGAATGCCCCCATCATCTTGGTGAGGAATCCGAAACCCACCAGGACCCCGGCCAGGATCAGCCAGCGGCTCCGCCCGTCCTCGAGCGCCCGGGTGAGAGCGTAGGCGCTGCCGATGAGGAGGAGGACCAGCAGGGAGTCCGGGTTGTTGTAGCGGAACATCAGCACCGCGACCGGGGTGAGGGCCAGGACCGCCCCGGCGATCAGCCCGGCGGCGTGGCCGAAGCGGCGCCGCACCGTCGCATAGAGCAGACCCACGGCGGCGACCCCCTCCAGGGCCTGGGGGACGAGGATGCTCCAGGCGTTGACCCCGAAGAGACGGGCCGAGAGGTCCATCACCCAGAGCGAGGCGGGTGGCTTGTCGACGGTGATGAAGTTGGAGGCGTCGAAGGAGCCGAAGAGGAAGGCCTTCCAGCTCTTGGTGGCGGCCAGCACCGCGGCAGAGTAGAAGCCGTTGGCCCAGCCCGAGGCGCCGAGACCCCAGAGGTAGAGGGCGGCGGTGGCCGCGAGCAGGCCGACCAGGGAGAGGGTCGTCCAGCCGGGGCGGCGGACCGCCGTGAGGAGGGCGGCGCGGCGACGGCCGGAAGCCGTCACGCCGGTGCGGGCGAGGCCCGGTGAGGTGGCTGTGTGGTCGGTCATGCCCACACCCTGACGAGTGGGGCGCAGAGGGGCCTGGGAGGCTGCTGGGAGATTCCTGTGAGGCGCCTTCTCGCCGGCAGGCCGCGGTTGCGCCCCGCGATTCTCACGAAGTTCCCAGTTTGCTCGCAGGCGCCGCCAAGCCCTGGCGCGGATCGTGGCTCCCATGAACCACCCCACGACCGCCCTGGCGCACCAGCTCTCGGTGGAGTTCGTCGTCCCCGTCTACAACGAGGAGCGCGACCTGGAGCCCAGCGTGCGCCGGCTCTACGTCTACCTGGAGAACTTCTTCCCCTTCGCGGCGTCGATCACCATCGCCGACAACGCCAGCAGCGATGCGACTCCCGAGGTGGGTGCCCGGCTCGCCGCCGAGCTCCCCGGGGTCCGGTACCTCCGCCTCGAGCAGAGGGGGCGCGGTCGCGCGCTCGCCGCCGCCTGGTCGGAGAGTGACGCCGACGTGGTCGCCTACATGGACGTCGACCTCTCGACCGGGCTGGAGGCCCTCCTGCCGCTCGTCGCCCCCCTGCTGAGCGGCCACAGCGACCTGGCCATCGGCAGCCGCCTGGCCGCCGGGGCGCACGTCCGTCGCGGCGTCCGGCGCGAGGTGATCTCGCGCGGCTACAACCTGCTGCTGCGGCTCGCGCTCGGGGTCCGCTTCCGCGACGCCCAGTGCGGCTTCAAGGCCGTGCGCGCCGACGTCGCTCGGCGCCTCCTGCCCGGCGTGGAGAACCGCAACTGGTTCTTCGACACCGAGCTGCTCGTTCTTGCGGAGCGGGCTGGGCTCCGCATCCACGAGGTCCCCGTCGACTGGATCGACGACCCCGACTCGCGGGTGCGCATCGCCGCGACCGTCACCGAGGACCTGAGGGGGGTGTGGCGGCTGCTCAGGTCGAGGGGACCGCAGCGCCCGCCGCTGCCGGCCGCGCGGCGGCAGAGGACGGACCCGATCGGCGGCTGAGGACGAGGCCCGGGACGATCAGAGCGTTGACCGCCAACAGGACGGCGTTGAACGGAACGACCGTCTGCCACGCCGCAACGCACCCGCCGGTGGCCCACCCGGCCAGGTCGGTGACCGCGACGAGCAGCCCCGCGAAGGCAGCGAGAAGGGCGCAGCAGCGAGCGGTCAGCACGGCTTCGTGGCGCCAGGTCACCGGCCGGCCCGGCCGTCTCCGGGCCCACCAGCCCAGGCCGAGCACGGCGACCAGCCCCACCGGCGAGAGGATCGCCGCAAGCACGCTGATCGTCGGACACCCGACGACGTCCGGCCAGAGGGCGAGCGGAACCCAGGCGCAGCTCTCGATGGCGAGGAGGGCTCGCGCGATCAGGAGGAGGCGCGGGAACGGCAGCCTCTCCGAGGATCGCTGCCGCTGATCGCGCACCGTCGTCCTCTCGGCGGCGATCACCGCGACTCCGGGAAGCAGGGCTCGCAGCCCCTCGGCGAAGCGGGGAAATGCCGGCCCCCCGACCACGACCATGGGCCGCGCCCCGATCAGCTCGACGACCTGCGACCCGGTTCCGGGCCCGCCGGCAGGTCGCACGCCGCGAACCGAGGCCAGGGGCACCCGTCTCACTCGCAGCGTGGCTCGCCAGACGAGGACGCCGCCCGAAATCCGCAGTTCGTACCCGTGGACCCAGGAGACGACGTACAGGAAGGCGAGATCGAGGGCGAAGACGGCTCCGGCGTACCAGCCGGGGAGGCGCTCGGCGAGGACGGCCACACCCACCGCGGCCACGAACAGCGATATGGCCGGCCCCGCCCAGGGCTTCTGCGTCGACCTGTACCTCAGCTCCGGCACGTCGTCCATGGCGGTTTCAGAGCGTATTCCTCCGCGCCCGGATTCCTGAGACGTGCGAGCCGCAATGCCGCAACGAGCCGGCCCGGGCGTGGGGCCGTCAGGCCGGGAGCCTTCCCGATGCAAGCCTCGTCGCTGGTGTCAGAATCCGGCGCGTCAGGCAGTGCCGGTCAGGCGCTCGCGTGACGCCGGGTGGGCGCGTGGAGATGCGCCGGAGGTTCCAGATGCTGATGCCAGGCGGCGAGATCGGCCAGCTCTCCGACGTCGAGCTGGTGGAGGCTGCACGGGCGAACTCCGACGACCGGACCCAGCGCCAGCTCCAGGCCGAGATGTGGCGGCGCACCACCCTCGAGGCCCGGCGGGCCGATCTGACCGCAACGGAACGGGCACGTCGCGGCGAGACCATCGCGCTCTGGGCGATCGAGCTCGCGGTCGCCGCCGTGACCCTCGCCCTGGCGCTAGTCGCATCGCAGCTCAGTGCGGATGGCGGCGGCGGGATCTGCCAGGCGGGACTGGGTGTCTCGGTGATGGGGCTGGTCGGCAACAGCGTGGCGCTGCTCGTGACCGCCAACGCGCGGACGATCGCCCGCGCCAGGCTTCGCGAGTTCGACGCGGAGTTCTTCCCCGGGCCCTGATCAGCGGCTGAGAGGCAGCTCCACCCGGAAGGTGGCGCCTCCGCCGGGGGTGTCGGTGACCCCGACGCGGCCACCGTGCGCGGCCACCACCCCGGCGACGATGCTGAGGCCGAGACCGCTGCCCCCCTGATCCCGGCTCCGCTCGGGGTCGGCGCGGTGAAAGCGCTCGAAGATCCGCTCTCTGGCCGCCGCCGGGATGCCTGGACCGTGGTCGGTGACCTCGATCACCGCCCGCCCCCCCTTCTCGCGGAGCGCGACCTCGATCGGGGAGCCGGCCGGGGTGTGGACCAGGGCGTTGCGGAGCAGGTTGGCCATGACCTGGCGGAGCCGGGGGTCGTCACCGATGACGGCGAGCGGCGCCTCGAGATGGGCGGTGATGGTGCGTGCGGGGTCGCCCACCCGGGCGTCGGCGCAGGCGTCGGCCACCAGCGCCTCCAGATCGACCGGCGCCCGCTCCAGCGGGCGCCCCTGGTCGAGGCGGGCGAGCAGCATCAGGTCGTCGACCAGGACGCCCATCCGGCGTGCCTCATCCTCGATGCGGCGAAGGGCGAGCTCCAGCTCGGCGGCGTCCATCCCGCGGTTGCGGCGGACCAGCTCGGCGTAGCCGCGCATGGAGGTGAGTGGGGTGCGCAGCTCGTGGGAGGCGTCCGAGAGGAACTGGCGGAGCCGCTGCTCGACAGCCGCCCGCTGGCCGAAGGCGGCCTGGAGCTGATCCAGCATGGTGTTGAGGGCGAGCCCGAGGCGGCCCACCTCGGTGGTGGGATCGGCCGGGGTGACCCGGCGGCCCAGCTCTCCGCCGGCGATGGCCCGGGCCGTATCGCCCATCCGAGCCAGCGGACGCAATCCCCTGAGGATGATCAGCCAGGTCGCGAGCACCAGGAGCACGACGACGCCGGCGCCCACCAGGAGCTCCAGCAGGAGGAGGTTGCCCAGGGTGGCGTCGTAGCTGTCCATGGGGACGGCGGCGACCACGAGGTCACCGCTTCCGCCCCCGGCCGGCTCGACGTAGACCAGGTACTGGCTGTAGCTGCCCACTCCCGCGACGCTCAGGTACCGCCCCCCCTGGGAGGCGAGCTCTCCCGGCAGCACGGGGTGATTGGCGGTCGCGCTCAATTGATCCTGGATCGGGACCCCGAGGAACTGCGGGCTCTCGACCGCAGCGCCGCTCGCCGAGAGGACCTCGCCCCAGACCACGCCCGGGGGCGACCCGGGCCCTCCCGGGACACCGCCGCTCGGGCCCCCCGGCCCGCCGCCCGGCACCGAGCTGGCGACCAGGCTGGCGCCGCTCTGCGCCTGCTGCTGGAGCTGACCGTAGAGGAAGGACTGCTGCTCGGCGTAGGCCGCCGCGTCCGCCGCCACCAGGCAGAGGACGAAGAGCGGCACCAGGGCGAGCAGCAGCCGCGCCCGCAGGGTCATCTCACGCCTGGCGGGGAGGCCGGAGCACGTAGCCCACCCCGCGCACGGTGTGGATCAGCGGAGGATCGACGCAGTCCACCTTGCGCCGGAGGTAGCTGATGTAGGTCTCCAGGACCCCGGCGTCGCCGCCGAAGTCGTAGTCCCAGACATGGTCGAGGATCTGAGCGCGGGAGAGCACCCGCCGGGCGTTGGCGAGCAGGTACCGGAGCAGCCGGAACTCGGTCCGGGTC
>JBEKAP010000150.1:0-6252 GCA_050015875.1 Candidatus Dormibacteria bacterium
AGCACCACCACCGCCGCGATCGCGGAGGATACCGTCACCATCATCCCGGCCAGTCCCATGGAGGAGATCGAGACGATGGGGAAGAGCAGCAGGGCGCCGAGCGCAGCCGTCACCGTCGCCGCGCTGAAGAGCACGGTCCGGCCCGCCGTGGCGAGCGTGCGCGCGAGGGCGGCATGGCCCGCGCCCGACACCCTCATCTCCTCGCGGTAGCGGGAGACGATCAGCAGGCTGAAGTCGATGCTGAGACCGATGCCCAGTGCATACACGAGATTCAGCGCGTAGACGGAGACGCTGCCGAGGGTGGTCGCGAGCAGGAGCCCCAGAGTCGTGAGCGCGATGGCGACCATTGCGCCGAAGAGAGGCAGCAGCCCCGCGACCACGCTCCGGAAGATGACGAGGAGCAGGACCAGCAGGATCGGGATGGCGATCGTCTCGGCGAGCCGCAGGTCGCGCAGGCTCTGGGCGCTGCCCTGGGCGTCGAGGGCGGTGGACCCGCCCAGGGTCACGTGACCGGCGAGCAGGGGGTCGGCGTCGATCGACGCCTGCAGTGCGTCGGTGGCGGTGACCTCGTCGACCGAGCGCAGGCTCGCCACGACGATCGCGCTCCTGCCATCGTCGGCTATCAGCGCCGGCACCCCGGTCGACCACGCGTCGGTGACCCGCACCACCTCGGGACGCTTGCGGAGCAGCTTCACCACCTCGCTCACCCTCGCCGGCGCAGGCGAGGTGAGGCTCACCGGGGCGGGCAGCTCCACCAGCACGGTGTACCCCTCCTGCACGTCGACGCCGGTCGCGGCCTGCACCTCGGCGCGTGCCTGCGAGCTCGCCGACGCGGGGTCGTCGTACTGGGAGAGGCTGTCGTTGAGCCGGCTCGAGACCACCCCGGTCATGCCCAGCCCGACCACCGTCAGGAGCAGGAAGAGGAGGAGGACGTGCCAGGGTCGGTTGCTGGCAGCTCGGGCCAATCCGGACATTCGCGTCTCCGATCTCTCCGCGGCCAGGGGTCGGGCTGCCCCGCTCCCGCCCTGCGGAGTCTCTTCGTTCTGGTCGATCACCGCCTCAACTTACGGTGTAAGGTAGGTGATAGGCCAGACCTTACACCGTAAGGACCAGCGAGCGCAACCCCGGCTCCGCCGGAGCCAGGCAGATTCGGCCCCTCCCACGACAGAATGGATCAGACGTGACGGACCCCACATCGGCGGTCGAGGGCGAGCGACACGCCCTGACCCGTGGTCGGATCCTCGCCACCGCCCTCGAGCTGGTGGACCAGGAGGGGCTGCGCGCGCTCTCCATGCGACGGCTCGGTGCCGCCCTCGGGGTGGAGGCGATGAGCCTCTATCACCACTTCCCGTCCAAGGGGGAGCTGCTCGAAGGGTTGGTGGCGACCGTGCTCAGCGAGGTGCCCCTGCCCGAGGCGACCCCCACCGGCTGGGAGGACGCCGTGCGCCAGGGGTTCACCGCATTTCGCCGCATCCTGCTCGCCCACCCCGAGCTGTTCTCGCTCGTCGCCAGCCGGCCACCCGAGCAGCGGGAGACGCTCGTCGTGGTGGCGCGCGCCTTCGCCGTCCTGGAGGCCGCCGGCTTCGAGCCGCGGCAGGCCGACTCGGCGTGGACGACGCTGCTCGCCTACACCTTGGGATTCGTCCAGTGCGAGATCACCGGCATGGGCGAGGCGACTCGGGGGGGCGCGATGCTGGCGATCATCGGGGAGCGGTCCGACCCCGACTTCGCGACCCTGCGCAACGTGCACCTGGCCCTCGACCCGTGGGACGGCGACGGGGAGTTCGCGGAGGGTCTCGAGGTGGTGCTGGCCGGGTTGCGCGGCCGGCTGCGCGGCGGGTCGCGATGATCGACGGCTCCCCATCAGGCCTTCCGTAGCGGGTTGGCCGTTCCGGCCGAGTGCTGGCGAGAGTGACATCCGCCGTCATCCTGGAGCCATCGCCTCCTGGTCCATGACTGCGCTGAAGCAATACACTTCGGCGCAGATGATCCCGGCATCCGCGGACGGGAACGGACACTACCGCCGGCGACGCCTTCACTTCGCACCCATCGTCGGCGCACTGCTGGTGGCGGTCGCCCTGGGCACGGTGCTGACCGTCACGCAGCTCTCCGGACGAGGGCCAAACTGGACGGGCGTCGCGATCACCGTTCCGCGCTGTCCCGCCAGCGCCCAGGGCTGTCGCGCCTTCGTGATCGAGTCGTCCGACGACCGGCTGCGCCAACCTCCGACGACTGCATACGCGAACTGGTCGGGCGCCGCGACGACCTTGGATGTGTCGCTCTCCGCGGGCTCGTACGGGGTGTACCTGGAGGGGTGTGTCGGGTACGAGTCGCCGGACACCGGACCGATCGTCGTCGCAGCTGGAAGACACCCGGATGTCGATGCCAGTCCCTGGCTTTGGGGGACCGTAGGGTTCCTGAATCGGCTTTGCCCGGGATTTGTCACGATCACCTACCCGCCGGCTCAGCCAGTACCTTGACGGACCGCTACCCGGCTGGACATTCCGCGGTGCCGGGCCACGCGGAGGCTGGTCCAGGGTCACGCACCGCGCCCCCGCGGGCGCGTGCGCTGGCCCGACCGCTCTCCGTACCGACCGCGGCCGTGGTCCTGCTGGCCGCGATGGCGCTGGGCACCCCTCGGGTTGCAGGGAGCAGCGCGGGCCCCATGTGCTCCACCCAGGCCGGCTATCTCTGCATCGTCGCCGGGACCGGAAGGTTTGGAGCACCGACACCCGGTCCGGCGATCAGCGCGGACCTCGCCAATCCCCAGGGGGTGGCCGTGGACGCCGCCGGCAACCTCTACATCGCGGACAACCTCAACCACGTGGTGGAGAAGGTGACGCCCTTGGGGGCGCTCTCGGTGGTGGCCGGGACCGGAACCTACGGCGCGCCCACACCCGGTCCCGCGACCACATCGGACCTCGACGACCCCAGTGGGGTGGCGGTGGACGCCGCGGGCAACCTCTACATCGCGGACAACTTCAACCACGTGGTGGAGAAGGTGACGCCCTCGGGGGCGCTCTCGGTGGTGGCCGGGACCGGAACCTACGGAGCTCCCACACCCGGTCCGGCGACCAGCTCGGACCTCGGCAATCCCGGTGGGGTGGCCGTGGACGCTGCCGGCGACCTGTTCATCGCGGACAACTTCAACCACGTGGTGGAGAAGGTGACGCCCTCGGGGGCGCTCTCGGTGGTGGCCGGGACCGGGAGCTTCGGCGCGCCGAAACCCGGGCCGGCGACCGGGTCGGACCTCGGTACACCCGCCGGAGTGGCGGTGGACGGGGCGGGCGACCTCTACATCTCCGATTGGGGGGACTTCGTCGTGGAGAAGGTGACGCCCTCGGGGACGCTCTCGGTGGTGGTCGGGACCGGGAACTCCGGAGAGCCGATACCCGGCCCGGCGACCAGCTCCCACCTCGACGACCCCTGGGGGGTGGCCGTCGACGCCGCCGGCAACCTCTACGTCGCCGACTACTTCAACCACGTGGTGGAGAGGGTGACCCCCTCGGGGACGCTCGGGGTGATCGCCGGGACCGGCTCCCAGGGAGCGGTGACACCCGGTCCCGCGACCAGCTCGGACCTCGGCGAAGCCAGCGGAGTGGCCGTGGACGATTTCGGCGACCTCTACATCTGCGACTACCTCGACGACGTGGTCTCGGTGGTCGCCATGGCCGCGAGCATGTCCGTGAGCGCACCGCCGTCCGTGGCGGCGAGCCCGACCCCGTCCGTCGCGGCGAGCCCGGCGCCGCCCGTCAGCACACCCGCGCGCTCGACCCCTTCCGCCGCGGTGAGCCCGGCGGCGTCCGGTGCCGCCGGGCCGCCGCTCACGGGGCCGGCGCTGGTGGTCATCGCCTTCGCGATTCTTCTCCTCGCTCCCGTCCTGGTTGCGCTGCTGGGTCCTCGCCGCCGGCCACCCGCGAACGGCACGGTGGAACCGCCCGGTGAAGGAGGGTCGCCCAGACCCATCCCTCCGCTGTCGCCTCCGCCCTCGACATCTCCCTGATCCTGACTCAGGCCCGAACCCGGGCCCGCGGCTTCCTCCCTGACCTCATGGAAGCTCACGCCGAGTGGATCGGCGAGCAGCAGCGCCATCCCGCAGGCGACCGGCAGTCCGACGCAGATGGCGGGGGCGCTGGCCAGCCGGGCCACCGCGGCGGCGGAGAAGAGGACCGGGACGTACAGCCGCCAGTTGTCCACCCTCCCCGGCCGGGCCAGCCACCAGATGGTCGCGAAGGCGCAGGGAGCGACCAGGTAGTAGGGCCAGACGGTCTTGGCGAGCAGCGGCAGGCAGGCGGTGGACACCGCCATGAGGGCAAACACGCGGGGCGTGTCCGCCACTGTGCCCCCGCCACGTCGAGCCCCCAGCCAGGTCAGCGCGACCGCCGCTCCGCCAAAGACCAGGGCGTCGTCGTGCCGGACGAAGCCGGCGACCGGTGTGTGCGCGAAGAGCGTCCAGAGCGAGCCTCCGAGTGCCGGCACCTGGCCGCGGTAGGTGACCAGCGACGCGATCACGTCGCGGCAGTCGGCGAGGAGGAAGGGGAGCAGGCCGGCGGTCGCGACGATCGCCGCCGTGCCGAGCAGGACGGCGGCCGCCCCGAGCCGCCGGCCGGCGGCAAGGAGGAGCACGAGGGGGAGGGCGGCGAGCAGTGCGGCGGTCTGGGTGAGGAGGGCGAGCCCCAGGAGGCACCCCGCCACAGCGGTCCGGTCGCGACCGAGCTGCCGCACCGCCAGCAGGACGAGCCAGAGCTCCAGGGGAAGCTCGACGTGGCCGTAGCTGACCATGCCGATCCAGAGCGGCGGCGCGAGCAGGAACGCCGACCAGGTGGCGACGGAGCGGGAGAGCGGGCGGCCGACAGCGCTCCCCACGGATCTCACCGCTTCGCGAGCGAAGGCCAGGGCGAAGAGGCCGAAGAGGCCCACGACGACCGCGTCGCGGAGCGGGGCGTCGGTCTGCCACCCCACTGCGTTGACGGCCGCGACCACCGCGGTGAGCGGCAGCAGGCTGAGCGGCCCGTTGTCGCTGCGCCAGATCCCGCTATGGACGGTGTAGACGAGGAGGGGGTGGCCGTGGAGGGCGAGCTCGGCCATCGGCCAGCGGAAGAGGTCGAGGTCGCTCCTGCTCCAGAGGGCGAGGGTGGCGAGCGCCAGGCCGGCCAGGAAGGCGGGGGCGAGCAGGTGCGGGGCCGCCCTGCGCGCGGCCGGCCAGGGGATCGCGGCGCGCGGCGCGATGCCCGCTCTCCTAGCCACCCATCGGCGTGCCGGGCCGCGCCCGCTGCGAGACCTCGCGGAGCAGCTCCAGCGCTTCCTCGCCCCGTTCCAGTGGCACGAAGAGGTGGTCGTGATGGAAGGCGGACACCACGTTGCAGCTGATGCCGTGAGCGGACAGCTCCGCTGAGACGGCGGCCAGGAGACCGACTGCCTCGAGCGAGGACTGCACCTGGAGGGTGAGCCAGGCCCAGGAGCTGGAAGCCGGCATGCCCATCCGTCGCGCGTCGCCGCGCTCCACCACCACGGTGGTGCCCTCGTCCTCCTGGAAGATCAGGAGGGGCGCGATGCCGGCGGGGACGACGCGGTCGGACAGAGCGCAGAACACGTAGTCACCCGGGCGCAGCACCGGCTCCATCCCGGCCAGCAGGGCTCCGAGGTCAGCGCTCCCATCCACGGTCCCGCGAAGGTAGCAGTCGACGAGGTGCGCCGGCCGGGCCGCGGTCCCGCCCCCGGTCGACCGTCACCCTGGACGCGGGCCCCCGAGGCGAGTAACGTACACATGTTCGCCTCCGGGCGCCGCGCCCCGCCCGCGGCCGGGTCGGTGGCCGGACGGCCGGTTCTGGGTACGCTAGGTGCAAGTGCCACACGACACCATCGACATCCGAGGGGCGAGGGAGCACAACCTCAAGAACATCGATCTGACCCTGCCCCGGGACAGCCTGATCGTCCTGACCGGGCTCTCCGGCAGCGGCAAGTCGTCGCTCGCCTTCGACACCATCTACGCGGAGGGCCAGCGCCGCTACGTGGAGTCGCTCTCCGCCTATGCCCGCCAGTTCCTCGGTCAGATGGAGAAGCCGGACGTCGATCACATCGACGGCCTCTCGCCGGCCATCTCCATCGATCAGAAGGGGACCAGCAAGAACCCCCGCTCCACGGTCGGCACGGTCACCGAGATCTACGACTACCTCAGGCTGGTGTATGCCCGGATCGGCCACCCCCACTGCCCCCGCTGCGGCCGGGAGATCAGCAAGCAGACCATCGAGC
>JBEKAP010000151.1:0-6249 GCA_050015875.1 Candidatus Dormibacteria bacterium
GGCTTCGCTCGACCGAGGCGATCACGCGGGCGACCCCGGCGAGGGACGTCGGTGCTCCGCTCGAGAGGCTGCCGCGCTCCCGCGCGGCCACGAGCACCTCGGTGACCCCATGGGGGCCGAGCCCGGCGGCGGCGGCCGCCCGCTGGCCATTGAGATGAAGGAGCGCCGCGACGGCACCCGACCCCT
Source organism: Candidatus Dormibacteria bacterium (assembly GCA_050015875.1). Lineage (GTDB taxonomy): Bacteria > Chloroflexota > Dormibacteria > Aeolococcales > Aeolococcaceae > Changshengia. Next base: position 187 of record JBEKAP010000151.1, read on the forward strand.
TGCTCACGCTCGGGGTGATCACCGTCTGCTCGGCGCTGACCAGCGCCAGGTCGGCGCCGGTGCCGATCAGGCCGTCCGGGGAGTGGCGCAGCCCGTGCTGGGCGAGCACCGTCATCCCGCGGTCCAGCGGGCTCACCGCCACCAGGGCGACGACGTCGGCTCCGGTCCGGGCGGCCACCATCTCGATGATCTGATCGTGGAGGTCCTGAAGGCCGCCGCCGGCGATCGCCAGGAGCGCGGCCTCGGCGACGATCGGGTCCGGGGTCGTGGAGGGAGAAGCGCGGGCGGCGGGGTTCAGTCCGCCTCCGCCGCCGGTCTCGCCTCTCCGGTCCCTATCCGATGACATGGAGGTTCCAGACCACCGCCCCGAAGCCGATCAGGACGGCGAGGAAGCCCAGGACCTTGGCGGTGCGGCCACGGAGCCGGGCCATGTTGATGGCAACGACACTGGCGATCACGACCTTCTCGGTGAGCAGCCCCGCGACACCCCATCGGGCGATCACGGCGGCGCTGAGCGGGTTGCCCTCGGGCCAATTATTCGCGAGCGCGAGCATCGTCGAGGCCGCGTCAGCGAGCTGTGACACGACGACCGCCGTCACCAACCAGGCGGCGACGGCATCGGCCGTCAGGGTGCGGAAATCCGCCGTCAGCCCGTCCACGTAGGCGACGAGATCCCCCCGGCAGCTCGTCCACAGCCGAGCTGCGAAGCCGGCCCGCTCGGGTTGGAGACTGGCGGTGGTGATCACGATCCGATCCTCGGTAGTCGGAATGACTTCTCCACCATCGTGGCCCTGGGAGCCGGGCCTGCCCAGAGGCGGACTACCGGAATTTCCCTGGTGTGCCTGCACTAGCGAGGACGGCGGGCCCCGGAGCGTTGGCTGCGGTCGGCCCGACGGTCAATCTCGGCGAGCCCTTCGAAGGCACCGATCGCGGGTCACGGAGATGCAACGGCTCACCCACCCGGATACGCCGTCGTGACAGTCCGACGAAGGCCACCCTCCGGTTCGGGCAATCCCCGAACAATGGCGGGCGAGAGAGGTGGGAACCGCGACCCTTCGAAGGAGACCGCCGGTGCCGGGTGCGCTGTCCCGAACGATTCGGGTGTTCATCATCGATGACCACAAGATGTTCACGCAGGCGGTTGCGGCGGCTCTCACCGAGGAGCCGGACATGGAGGTGGTCGGCACCGTCGACACCCTGACCGATGCGCGGCGCGAGCTGGAGAAGGTCGAGGTGGACGTCATCCTGCTCGACCAGCGGCTGCCCGACGGCCAGGGCACCCACGCGGCCGCCGAGCTGCGCGCCATCCGGCCGGGCGCCAAGGTCGTCCTGGTGACCGCGGCGATGGACCCGAGCGTGCTCAACGAAGCGCTGGCCGCCGGTTGCGCCGGTTTCGTCACCAAGGGCGACAGCATCGACGCCCTCTCCGCGGCCGTCCGGGCCGCTGCCTCAGGTGCCACCCCGGTCTCGCCGGCCATGCTCAACCGGTTGATGAGCGGCGACCCCAATGCCGCCAACCTGACCGAGCCGCTCACCCCGCGGGAGACCGCCGTGCTCCTCTTCCTCGCCGACGGGATGAGCAACGAAGAGATCAGCAAGCGCCTCTTCATCAGCATCCACACGCTGCGCAATCACATCCAGAGCATCATCAGCAAGCTCGGAGCCCACTCCAAGCTGGAGGCGGTATCGATCGCCATCCGCGAGGGTCTGATCACCGCGCCGGGCAACGAGTACTGAGCTGCTCACCCGGTTCGACCGGGCCGGCGCTCACCGTCATCCCGCCGCGATCGGGACAGTTCCCACTCTCACGCCAGTGCGTTTAGGCTTGACCTCGATGTCCCGCTCGCCGGACACGCACAGGTTCTCCTCGTGATCCGCCTCGTCATCGTCGACGACAACTCGATGGTGCTCGACGGGCTGCGGGCCCTCTTCGGGGCGGCTGGGGACTTCTCGGTCGTCGGTGAGGGCACCGACGGGCTGGAGGGAATCGCTGCCGCTCGCGAGACGGGGGCCGACGTCGTGCTGATGGACGTGTCGATGCCTCGGATGGATGGGATCGAGGCCTGCCGGCGTCTGGCCGTGGAGTGCCCCGCCACCAAGGTGGTCCTCTACAGCGCCCTCTGGGGTGGGGAGAGGCTCACCGCGGCCACGGCGGCGGGCGCCGCGGACTACCTGGGGAAGGATCTGCCGCCGGATGACCTGATCGCCCGGGTCCGGTCCATCGCGCTGGCAGAGGGCGCCGCGCCTCCCCTCGCCACCGCGGAGCGGGCTGCCGACACCGACGCGAAGCCGGCGCCTGCTGTCGCTCCGAAGCCGCGCGGGCACCGGCAGCGCCCGGTCGGTCCCACGGCCACGTCCGGCGAGGACGGGAGCTCCACTTCGGCCGGCCGGGAGCAGGACCTCCCGACCGTCGGCGTCCTCTCGCCGCTCCTGGCGGGGCCGTACATGAGCGACCTGATCTCGGGGATGGCCGCGGCGGCGGACGCCGCCGGGGTGCGGCTGATCGCCATCCAGACCATGGATCCCGGTGGCCAGTGGCCCAGCGAACGCCTGCTCCCCGAGGTGGGGACCCAGGTGCCGAGCACCGGCCTCCGCATCAGCTGGAACCGGATGAAGGGATTCCTCGTCGTCCTCAACGCGGTGGAGCCGTGGTTCCTCGACACCCTCCGCGAGGCGGGAAAGCCGGCCGTGGTCGTGAGCGACGACATCGCGGGCTTCCGGGGACCGTCCGTCCGGGCCGACAATCGAGGCGGGATCCTGCAGGCGGTTGCGCATCTGATCGAGCACGGCCACCGACGGATCGCGTTCGCGGGCGACCAGGCCCAGGCCGACATCAGGGATCGGCTGGCGGCCTACCGTGAGGCGCTCCTCGCTCACGGGGTCGAGCCGGACCCCTCCCTCATCTTCGCCTCGACGGACAACCGGGAGAGCGGAGGACAGGTCGCGGCACACGCCATGCTGGCGGCCGGCATGCCGTCGACCGCGGTGGTCGCCGGAAACGACCGCAACGCCATCGGCATCATCAAGGTGCTCTCGGAGGCCGGTCTCATGCTGCCGCGTGACCAGGCCATCGTCGGGTTCGACGGCGATCCCGCCGGCTCGTCGTGCCGGCCCACGCTCTCGACGGTTCACCAGGGGGTGCGGGAGATCGGGCGGACCGCCATCGAACTCCTGACCCAGGCCATCCGTGGCCACCCCGTGCCCCCTGCGCCGCATCTCGTGCCCACCGTCTTCATCCCCCGGGAGTCCTGTGGCTGCGCTGCCGCTTCGACGGTCGCGGCCCTCACCGGGGACGAGTTCCTGGAAACGGACACGCCCGAGGAGCGCTTCCGCCGCCGCCTGGAGCGGCTCCTCGCCGGCGCACCGCGGCTCTCGGCTGAGGAACGGCGGTCCATCGACGCGGGGGCTGATGTGATCCTCCGCCTGGCTCGGGGGAGGCGCAGCGCGACGTGGACGTCCGGCGCGGATTTCGTCGAGGCCGGCCGGGCGCTGCTGGGCCTCGCGCCGCGCTGGGCCACCATCCGAGGCGTCGAGGCCTGCCTGCAGAGGTACTGGGATGAAACGTCGCAGGCCGAACGCGACGACAAGAGCCTGGACTTCGAGCGCTTCGTGCGCGAGCTGGTGATGGAGCTTGGCGGCCTGCTCTCGGAGATCGAGAGCACCGCGCGCACCGAGCTCCAGCTCATCCTGGATGCTGAGCGCGACGTGACCACCTCCGTCGTCCGCGGCGCCGTCGACGATGCGTCCCCCCTCGACTGGCTCGCACCCACCGGAGCGCGAGCGGGATGTCTCGGACTCTGGACGGTCGGACCCGGGGGCCAGGCCCGGGGCGGCCGGCAGCTCCGCATCGCGAGGTCGTTCCGGCGCGGCGAGGTGCGGCTGGCGCTTCCCGAGCAGGTGGCGATCGAGGAGTTTCCCCCCGAGGCGCTGATCGCCGAGCGTCAGACGGGGGAGATCGTCGTCGTGGTCCCGGTCAAGACGACCAGGGTGGACCTGGGTCTCCTGGCCACCGTCCTCCCCCTGACCAGCACGGAAGCCAGCGGCCGCGACCGGCTCTTCGACATCGGCGCGCTGCTCGGGATGTCGCTGCAACGGGAGATCACCACGGAGAGCTTGCGCCTTTCGCTCGAGGACCTCTCCACCTACAGCAGCGCGATGGCCCACGACCTGCGCAACCCTCTGGCGACCATCCTGATGTGGACGTCCGTGGCTCCTTCAACCGTCAGCCCGGACGACCGTGCCGAACCCGCGCTGCAGATGATCGAGCGCATCCGGGAGGTCGCGGTCTACGCCAACGGGCTGATCACCAATCTGCTCCGGTATGCGGAACTGGATCGCCACCCGAATCCGACCGAGCCCGTCGACCTCGGGGTGGTGGTCTCCCGGGCGACGGCCGGGCTGGAGGCGGCGATCACCGAGAGCGGGGCGGTCGTCCGGCATCGCGCCCTGCCGACCGTCGTCGCCGACGCCGCGGGGCTCGAGATGGTGATGGAGAACCTGATCAGCAACGCGATCACCTACCGAAGGGACGTCCCCCCGCTGGTCGTCATCGAGGCCTCCGCCTCCGGTGACTGGTGGGAGATCCGCTGCCGCGACAACGGCACGGGCATCCCCGCCGACCTCGGGGACGCCGTCTTCCAGCCCTTCGTCCGCGGCGACCCGTCGAAGTCGGGAAGCGGCCTGGGGCTGGCAACCTGCCGCCGCATCGTCGAGCGGCTGGGGGGCCGGCTCTGGATCGACGAGAGCTCGGGGGCGGGGACGTGCATCGCCTTCACCCTGTGGCGCGACGCCCCGGCGGCGGCGCCGGCACCGGCCCGCCGCGGACCGAGGGCGCAGTAGGCGGCTCGAGCTCGTCGCGGATCCCGGTATCGGCGGACGCGGATCCGCCGGTCACCCGATCAGGCAGCGGGAACGTCGGTGCCGTCCGTTGCGGTGACTGGAAGCCTCATCACCACCCTGGTGCCACGTCCGGGCGTCGAGGTGACGGTGAGCACCCCGCCGGCGTCCTGGACTCTCTGCTCGACGAGCAGCAATCCCATGTGACCGCGCCGCTGGCGCTCGCCGAGAGCCCCGAGGTCGAAGCCCTGCCCATCGTCGGTCAGGGTGAGCCGCACCTCGCCGTGCTCCTCCGTGACGGTGAGCGCGACCCGGTGGGCAGCGGCGTGCTTGGCGACGTTGCGCACCAGCTCCTGGACGACCCGGTGGATCAGGCTCCGAACCCGCGAGTCGCAGTCCATCTCGCCGATGGAGATGTCTACCTGGACGCCACTCTCCGCCAGGGGGACGAGCAGCTTGCTCAGCGCGCCGGTGAGCCCGCCACCGCTCTCGATCTCATCTCCGGCCAGGGCTCCCATCAGGCCCCGGAGATCGGCGGTCACCGCCTGGAGATCGACCGTGATCCGGTCCAGCCCATCCACCGCGGCGGCGACCCGCTCCGGGGTCTGGCCTCCGTCGCGGCGCAGGCCGCGGGAGAGGGTCGCGGTCCGGAGGGTCACCGCGCTGACCAGCTGAATCACCCCGTCGTGGAGATCGGCGGCCAGCTGGCGCCGCTCGCGGTCGGAGGCGACCAGGGCGTCGTGAAGCAGCTCCTCGCGTTCGGCGGAGAGCTCGGCCTCCCGCTCGACGGAGCGCTTCGCCTCCCGCCACAGGATTCCGCTCCGCTGGCCCGCGAGGCGGTCGAGGTGGATCTGGAGCGGAAGCACGACCAGGCTGACCGCGAGGACCGCGCCGCCCAGCCCGAGGCCGGCGAGCTCCGGCCAGCTGGTGGCGTGGAGGGCGACGGCGGCCGCAGCGGTCAGCGGTGCCGCGATCAGGCCGACCGCGAGCGCGACGACGGGGATCAGCCATCTCGAGCCCCGGGTCACCTCGCCGGCGGGCGGAGTCGTGGGCATGGCGGCAGTGACCGGCTCGGGCCGCGATCGGCCCGGCGACGGCTTCGGATCGCCAGCCCCCCTCTCCGCCGCCAGTTCCATCGGCAGGGCACAGGCTACGTCGGCGCCGTGACGAACGGGGCAGATCCCGGTCGCAAACCCTTATTGATGCGGCGACGGACGCGGCGACGGG
>JBEKAP010000152.1:0-6245 GCA_050015875.1 Candidatus Dormibacteria bacterium
CTCCGAGTTCCTGGAGCTGATCGGCCGCCGCTCGAGCTGATCAGGGCTGGCGCGGCTGGGCGCGTGGGACTGGGAAGGAGGGGGTCAGGCCTGCGGCGCAGCGACCAGGAAGTCCTGCGTGATCCACCCCTGTCCCTGAAGGTGCCACCAGATCGTCCCCTCGAGCTGATGGCTGGTGGCGTCCGTCTCGGCGGTGTAGGTCGGCCCCTGGTCGATGGCGTACTCCGTTCCCGAGCCGGACTGGGCCCAGGTCAGGCACCCGCTGAACGAGGAGGAATGGCTGGGGCTCGCGTAGACGTTGGCGCAGCCCGAGCCCGGGCCGAAGATGTAATTGGAGGAGCCCACGGACGGGTTGTATCCGGTGTTCTGGGTGCAGGCGACGTCGAGTGGGTGCCAGCCTGCGGAGTCCTCATAGACGTACGAGAAGCAGGCGGCGCCACCGCCGGTCCCGGAGTGGTCGAAGTGCTGGAAGGCAGCAGTATTCGCACTGCCCAGGACGGGGCCGGCGCTGCTGGTCAGGCAGCCCTGCTGGGGCGTCGGGGTGCAGCTCTCGGTCACGGTCAGCCCCGTCTCCTCGGCCACGGACCCGAAGGTGGCGTCGAGAACGCTGCCGTAGGCCTGCGGAGCGGGCGCCTGGGTGATCGCCCCCAGTTGGATCACCCCCTTGCACGGGGCCATGGCCGAAGCCCCGGCGATCACGCCCGTGACGCTGCCGCCGCCGGGCACCGAGAGGCTGACCTCGCCGACCGAGGGCGCCGGCCCTGAGCACTGGCCGGGTTGGACGTCGCCGGTGTGCCAGCTGATGGTGACAGTGGCCTCACCGGGCTGTGGCCACCAGGCGTCGAGAGCGATCCGATGGGGCACCAGCCAGGCACTGCCGGTCGGCGGCGGGCTCTCGAGGCTCGTGGTCAGCGAGCTGCCGCTGCCGTCCAGGAGCTGGGCCTGGAGGGAGCCGGCCAGCGTGCAGGCGGTGCCGGAGTGATTGGCGAGGAGGGCGGTGAGCCCCTGCTCGCCCCCGGAGGCCGAGGTCTCCGCACCGAGGGCCAGGGTCAGGTCGGAGCCGGTGCAGGCGGTCGCCACCGTCGCCGTGGGCGCCGCGGTGGCGGTCGCGGCTGCGGTCGGTGTCCCGGTTGCCGGGTGAGCGGTGGGGCTCTCGGATGTGGATGTCGTGGTCGTGCCGCAGGCACCGAGAAGGGCGGCCGAGACGACCAGCGCGGTGACCCCGGCGCGACGCAAACCGCTGGTTCGGGCGAAATGGGGCATCACGGCGCGGATCCTGCTCGAAACGTCAGGGGTTCGTCAAATCAGGGCGCCGGCCGGCGCTCGAACCGCCCAGCTTCGGATCGCCCCTAAGATGGCCTCGATGGCGGCTCCGATCGAAGCACACCCGACTTCCGGTGCCGGGCACCGGCACAAACCCGCCCCGGCGCTGAGCGCGCTGGACGACGAGCAGCTCGCCGCGCTCCTCGAGACGCTCGGCGAGCCCCCCTGGAGGGCGCGCCAGCTCCGCCAGGCGGCGTGGCAACCGTTCGTGGCGGCCCTCGACGACATCCGGCAGCTCTCCACCGGGCTGCGCGACGTGCTCGCCGAGCGCCTGCGCTTCACCACCGCGACCATCGCTTCCGAGAGGCTCGCTGACCGAGGCACCACCATCAAGCTGCTCTGCGCTCTCGGCGACGCCCAGACCGTGGAGACGGTCGCCATGGAGAGCCCCTCCCGAGGCGGCAGCTCGCGCCGTGCGACCGTCTGCGTCAGCACCCAGGTCGGCTGCGCGATCGGCTGCCCCTTCTGCGCAACAGGAAGATTGGGTTTGCGGCGGAGCTGCACACCCGCCGAGGTGGTCGACCAGGTGCGCCTGGCCGGCCAGGCGCTCCACCGCCACGGGCTGGGCCCGGTGACCCACGTCGTCTACATGGGCATGGGCGAGCCGCTCGCCGCCTACGAGACCACGGCGGCGTCGCTGCAGGCCCTGGCCGGCCACGCGGGGATCAGCCCGCGCCGGATGACCGTCTCCACCAGCGGGGTGGTCCCCGGCATCCGGCGGCTGGCCGCGGAGGGGCTGCCGGTGACCCTGGCCATCTCCCTGCACGCCGCCACCGACGAGCTGCGCGACCGGTTGGTGCCGGTCAACCGGGCCCACCCGCTGGATGCCGTGGTCGCCGCCGCGGGCGCCTACGGGCGGGTAACCGGACGGCGACTCAGCCTGGAGTGGTGCCTGATCGGAGGGGTCAACGACGGGCTCGATCAGGCGGCCGGGCTGGTGCGGATCGCCCGGCGCCTCCGGGCCCACGTCAACGTGATCCCGATGAACCGCATCGACGGGAGCCCCTGGGGACCGCCGCCGGCGGACGTGAGCCGGGGCTTCCTCCGCCACCTCGAGCAGGCCGGGATCACCGTGACGGTGCGGGACACCCGCGGAGGCGAGGCCGGCGCCGCCTGCGGGCAGCTCCGCGCCTCGCTGGAGCCGCGCCGCCAGCTGCGGCCGGATGGGACCCTCGGCCCGCAGCGCTCAGGACGGCAGCGCGGCTGACGCTACCGGGGCTGCTTGGCGGCGGTGCGAATGCAGCGCGTGCAGAGGGTCGTCTTGACCCAGGTCTTGCCGGTCAGCACGCGGGTCGACTGCAGGTTTGGCATGAACCGGCGGCGGGTGTGGACCTTGGAATGGCTGACATTGTTGCCGGTCATCGGGCCCTTGCCGCAGCGGTCGCATCTCTGGGACATGGTGGGTCTGGCTTCCTGAGTGACCGGAGCGGCATCTGGGCCGGCCCCGGCGGCATACTTAGCAATCCGTGCACGGGCATGGCAAGCCAGGCATCGGATCTCGGCGAGAATAGCACAGAGACGGTGCCGCATCTGGTGGGAGAGACGTGACGAGCAGGCATGTGACGGCTGGGCCCCTGGGACACACCGAGGGGCTGGGCCGCATCGAGGTCTCGCCTCGGGTGGTGGCGTCGATCGTGGGGCATGCGGCCGGCGAGTGCTACGGGGTCGTGGGCATGGCCGCCCGCGGCCTGCGCGACGGCATCGCCGAGCGGCTCAATCGTGAGACCGTCCACCGCGGCGTCGAGGTCGAGGTCCACGACGGGGGGCTGGTCATCGAGCTCTACATCATCGCCCAGTACGGCACCCGCATCAGCGAGGTCGCCCACAACCTGATGAGCGCCGTGAAGTACGAGGTCGAGCGGACGCTCGGTCTCGACGTCATCGCCGTCAACGTCAATGTTCAGGGCATCCACCTGGAAGAGGGCGATGACCGGCGCTGAGGGTGCGGAGGCCGCCAGCTCGGGCGAGCCGCTCCGGGAGATCGACGGGGAGACCCTGCTGGCGGGGCTGCGCAGCTCACTGGCATGGCTCCAGGCCAACCAGGAGCAGGTCAACGAGCTGAACGTCTTCCCCGTCCCCGACGGCGACACCGGCTCCAACATGTACCTGACCATGCGCTCGGCGGTCGAGGACGCCCAGGCCGCTCCGGTCCTGGCCTCGGCCGCGTCGGTGATGCGGGCCGCCGCCCACGGCTCCCTGATGGGGGCCCGAGGCAACAGCGGGGTCATCCTCTCGCAGATCTTCCGGGGCTTCGCCCAGGGGGTCGGCGATCGGGAGAGGCTGGACGCCCAGGCGGTCGCCGGCTGCCTCGGCGAGAGCGCCCGGGTCGCCTACAAGGCGGTCATGAAGCCGACGGAGGGGACCATCCTCACCGTGATTCGCGAGGCGGCGGATGCCGCCCAGCGCGCCGCCGCGGGCAGCTTCGACATCCGGGTGGTGCTCGACGACACGGTGCGCGAGGCCCACGCGGCGGTGGAGCGGACGATCGACCAGTTGGCCGTCCTGCGGGAGGCGGGGGTCGTCGACGCCGGCGGCTTTGGGCTGGCGGTCATCCTCGAGGGGCTGACCCGGTCCGTCGAGGAGCGTGACGGGACGGCACTCCGACCCCGGCTGGTGGGGGAGAGGCGGAGTGGCGAGCCGCGCGTCCGCCGGCCCGACGAGCCCAGCGTGGTGCCCGACCAGCAGGGCGCGCCCTCCCGGGGCCAGGCGCTCGCCGCGCCGCCCTCCAGCACGGCCCGGCGCCGCGGCGCGGCCTCCGTGGCCCAGCGCGACGAGGGCTGGGGCTACTGCACCGAGTTCATGATCAGCGGCCCGGGGCTGGACGTCGACGCCATTCGGGCCGAGCTGGGCGGGCTCGGGGAGTCCAGCCTGGTGGTCGGCGACGCGGACCTCGTGCGCGTGCACATCCACACCGCCGACCCGGCGGCGCTCATCGGCATCGCGGCCCAGCGCGGCGGCCTCTCCAACCTCAAGGTGGAGGACATGACCGCCCAGCACCACGAGATCCTGGAGCGCGCCGCCCGGAGCGAGGCGGGTGCGCCCCCCTCCGTCGAAGCGGAGATCGCGCTGCCTGGTGACGGGCGCATGCCGGCGCCAGGGTTCACCGCGACGGTCGGCCCCCAGGCCGCCACCTCCAGCCGCCGCTTCGCGGTGGTCGCCGTCGCGCCGGGCGACGGGTTCCAGGAGATCTTCCGCAGCCTCGGTGCCGACGCGGTCGTCGAGGGCGGTCAGACCATGAACCCCTCGACCAAGGACCTCCTGGCGGCCGTCCGCGGCACCGGAGCGGCGTCGGTCGTGATCCTGCCCAACAACGGCAACGTGATCATGACCGCCGAGCAGGTCCAGCAGCTGGCCGAGGGCATCGACGTCCGGGTCGCCCCCTCCCGCAACGTCCCCCAGGGCATCAGCGCCATGCTGGCCATCGACCCCAACGTCGACGGCACCGTCAACGCTCGGCGGATGACCGAGGCCATGCCCCGGGTCTCGGCGGTCGAGGTGACCCGAGCGGTGCGCAAGAGCACCGCCAACGGGTTGCACATCGCGGCCGGCGACGTCATCGCCCTGGTGGACGACGAGATCGTCCAGGTCGGTGACGATGAGGCGGCGGTCATCGAGGCTGTCCTGCGCAACCAGGAGACGCCCCCCGAGCTGGTCACCGTCTACTGGGGCAGCCAGGTCGACGAGCCGACCGCCGCCACCGTGGTCGAGCGGCTGCGGGGCGGCTTCCCGGGCACCGAGTTCGAGCTCCACCGGGGCGGCCAGGACCACTACCCGTACGTCCTCTCCCTGGAGTGACGGCGGGCGGCGCCGTCCGCCCCGATCAGGTCCGAGGCGTCAGGGCAGGAGCCGGTCCGGCGTCCCGCTGAACCCCGCGTAGATCGAGAAGGTGTCACCAGCCGTTGCCGTCTTGGCGACCGAGTAGGCGAGGTTCCAGTAGCAGTCCGTGTTGTCTGTGTTGGTGGCGCATCCAGAGGGCAGCGTGTAGCCATCGGGCACCGAGATCTCGAACTGAAGCCACTGCCCGTTCCAGAGAGTGCCACCACCGCTTGCTGCCGTCTGAATGACTGCGTCGGCAACGGTCCCGCCAACGTCCGGGTTGCCCGAGGCGCCACTGGTGCTGGCGTTGGCCTCCGATCCGTAGGTATCCGACGACAGCGACGTACCCATGTCCTGTATGGAGTAACCCGTCGGCATGGTGGCGAAGTCGCCGTGTGTGACCGTGGTACAGGTCCCGCCATTCGCGTTGGGCGGCACGAATCCGACGAAGGCCGCTCCGCCGCCGACGTCCCCGACGTCGAAGAGGTCCACGGTGATGGTCTGCCCGGCGTAGGCGGGATCGAGGTAGAAGATGGGGATCTCGAAGTTCTGACACTGACCACCCTGGACCGGGGTGTAGATGGTCATGTCATCCATGGCCGAGACGCTGCAGGTTCCGCAGCTTCCCCCGGTGGAGGAAACGACCCTAACCGCGTATGCCTTGTGGACGAGAGGGTATCCGGTTGCCGCCGCCGTGGTCGGGTCGATGGTGCCCCCGTCGTAGGTCAACGTGTCCACCTCGAGCCGGAAGTACTCGGGGGTCGAACTGGCATTGGTGATGTACCCACCGCTGCCGAAGGTCGTCTGGTACAAGTTGCTGTCGGTGCTGGAGTTCGGATCGGCGGCGGATCCGAGCTGAGCAGTGGGATCGTCGATCGACACCCACTGGTGGAACATCGCCGGCACCTCGTCGGTCACCTTGGTGTCGCTCGTGTTGCTCCCATGGTTGCCCCAGTAGAGGTAGCTGCTGCTGGCGGACAGCGGTTGATCCGGGTACTCGAGGCCGGTGGCATTGAAGGGATAGAAGACCTGCTGGTCGACCTCGGTGTCGTTGAGGCTCGAGGCGAGCGTTCCCACCTGGAAGAGCGTGTACGCCATGGCCGCGT
>JBEKAP010000153.1:0-6084 GCA_050015875.1 Candidatus Dormibacteria bacterium
ATCCCGCCCATTACGTGGCCAACGCGCTGATCCCGGCGCCCGTGCTGGCCGTGGAGCTGGAGGCCGAGACCCGGACCGCCCACGTGACCGTCGACGCGACCAAGCTCTCCCTCGCCATCGGGCGGGGCGGCGAGAACGCCCGACTCGCCGCTCGCCTCACCGGCTGGCGGATCGACATCACGGCTGCGGAAGGGGCTGCGGAGGCGACCGCAGAGGAGCCGTCGTGACCCCGCCCGAGGGCGTGGACGGAGCGAACGCGGCAGACACGGCGCCGATGCGCACCTGCGTGGGCTGCAAGCGCCGGCGGCCGCGCCCCGAATTGGTCCGTCTGGTCGCAGCGGCATCGGGAGCGGTTATCCTGGACGTCCCCGCCCGTGCGCCCGGTCGCGGCGCCTATCTCTGCCGCGATTCGGGCATGGCCTGCCTGCGGGTCGCGCAGCGGCGCCGCAGCCTGAGCCGATCCCTGCGGGTGGGGGAGAATGTCATCGACCCCGAGGCACTGGGCCATCAGCTCAGCGAGCTCGCCGAGGAGGAATCACCGTCGCCACCATGAAGAAGATCGGACTGCCGGCCAGCCTCACGGTCAAGGAGCTGGCCGAGCGGCTCGGCGTGTCCGGCACCCAGCTCATCACCTACCTGATGCAGAACGGGGTCATGGCCGCCCTCAATCAGTCGGTCGACTTCGACACGGCCGCGCTCGCCGCCGACAACTTCGGCTTCGAGGCGGAGTCGGAGGAGGCCCTCGCCAAGCAGGCCACCGCCCCGTCCGCCACCGGCACGCTGCGACCGCGCCACCCCCTCCTCGATCTCTCCGGCGAGGACCCGGCCAAGCTGGTCGCGCGTCCCCCGGTGGTCGCCGTCCTCGGCCACGTCGACCACGGCAAGACCTCGATCCTCGACCGCATCCGGACGACCAGCGTCGCCGCGGGCGAGGCGGGCGGCATCACCCAGCGCATCGGCGCCTACCAGGTCGAGCGCCAGGGCCGGCTGATCACCTTCATCGACACCCCGGGCCACGAGGCGTTCAGCGCCATGCGCGCCCGCGGAGCGGACGTCACCGACATCGCGATCCTGGTGGTCGCGGCCGACGACGGTGTCATGCCCCAGACCGAGGAGGCGATTCACCACATCCGGAGCGCCGGCGTGCCGCTGGTCGTCGCCATCAACAAGGCGGACAAGGATGGGGCCAACCCGGACCGCGTCCTCCAGCAGCTCGCCGAGCGCCAGGTCGTCCCCGAGAGCTACGGCGGCGAGGTTCCCATGGTGCCGACCAGCGCGGTCACGGGCCAGGGAATCGAGGACCTGCTGGACACCATCCTGCTGGTGAGCGACGTGGTGAGCCCCCCCCGGGCAAACCCCGACCGGCTCGCGGTGGGCACCGTCATCGACTCCGAGCTGGAGCGGGGGAGGGGCCCGGTCGCCACCGTCCTGGTCCAGAACGGCACCCTCCGCATCGGTGACAACGTGGTCGTGGGTCGCGTCTACGGCAAGATCCGGGCGCTCACCGACGACGCCGGCCACCGCGTCAAGGAGGCGGGGCCGAGCAAGCCGGTCCTGATCAGCGGCCTGACGGACGTCGCCACCGCGGGCGACGTCCTCCAGGTGATGGAGACCGAGAAGGCTGCGCGGGCCCTGGCCGAGCTGCGCGCCAATGAGCAGCGGGCACGGGTCGCCCAGCCGGTCCGCCGGATCACCCTCTCCGACTTCGCCGCCGTGCAGGGTGAGACCAAGACCATGACGCTCGTCCTCAAGGCCGAGGCCAACGGCTCCCTGGAGGCGCTGCGCAGCCAGGTGACGAAGCTCGAGGACCCCAACGTCACCATCAAGATCGTCGGCGAGGGGGTCGGCGCGGTGGGGGAGGCGGACGTAAACCTGGCCGCCGTCTCCGGGGCCATCGTCATCGGCTTCAACGTGCATCCCGACGAGCGGGCCAAGGCCGCCGCCGAGGAGTTGGGCGTCGACGTCCGCTTCTACGACGTCGTGTACCAGGTCACCGACGACATCGTGAAGTCGATCCGGGGCATGTACGAGCCCTCCTTCATCGAGGTCTACCAGGGCCGAGCCGAGGTCCGCAAGGTCTTCACCGTCGACGGGCGCCCGGCCATCGCCGGCTGCCAGGTGGTGGACGGGAAGATCACCCGGGCGGCGAGCTGCACCGTTCGCCGCGACGGGCGCGAGATCGGACGGGGCAAGATCGACGCCCTCAAGCGGTTCCGAGACGACGTTCGCGAGGTGGCCCGCGGCTACGAGTGCGGGATCACCCTGGACGGCTTCGCCGATTTCGCCGAGGGCGACGTCCTCGAGGCACACGTCACCGAACAGCAGAACATCTGACCGTGCCGGCGCTGATGCCCCACACCAAGGGTCGAGGTCGCTCCGGAGACCCGGGCACGTCCCGGTTCCAGCCCGTGCTCAGCCCCTCCTCCCGGCCGCCGCGGCTCGAGCGCATCGCCGAGCAGCTCCGCCAGGAGCTCTCCTCCCTGATGCTCACCGAGATGAAGGACCCGCGCGTGCATCTCGCGTCGGTCTCCGAGGTGCGGGTCGCTCCGGACCTCCGCACCGCCACCGTGATGATCTCGGCGGTCGGGGACGATGCCGAACGCCACGCCGTGGTGAGCGCCATGCGTCACGCCGAGGGCTACCTCCGGGCCCAGCTCGGCCACCGGCTGGAGAACCTGAAGAGCGCACCTCACCTCCAGTTCCAGCTCGACGAGTCGATCGCCTACTCGGTCCGGATGAGCACCATGCTGCGAGAGCTGGAGCCGACCATCGCCACCGATGCCGCCACCCCCACCGCTGACGCCGCCCCCGGTGGGGAGCCCTCGTGACCGTGGCCGAGCGCCGCTTCCAGGAGGTCGCCGACGCCGCGGGTGAGATCCAGCGCCTGATCGGCGAGGCGCGGGAGATCGGCTGTCTGGCCCACAAGGACGCCGACGCCGACAGCCTCGGCTCGGCCCTCGCCTTCGCCGAAGCGCTCCGCGAGATGGGCAAGAGCGTGCACACCATCGTCCCCAGCCCGCTTCCGCGGGCCCTCACCTACCTTCCCGGCTACGACACCATCGTCGAGGAGCCACCCGCACTCGACCTCCTCTTCACCTTCGACTGCGCCACCGTCCACCGCTTCGGGGACCGGGCGGAGCTGGTCGAGGGCATCGCCCACGTGGTCAATGTCGACCATCACGCGAGCAACGACGGTTTCGGTGAGATCAACGTCGTCGACATCACCGCGAGCGCCACCGGCCAGGTCGTCTACCGCCTGCTCCGGGCGATGGGATGCCCGATCTCCTCGGAGACTGCCACCAACCTCTACGCGGCGCTGCTCACCGACACCGGCGGCTTCCGCCACGAGAACACCACCGAGGCCGCGCTCCGGCTCGGCGCCGACCTGGTCGGGCTCGGCGCCAACGCGGGCTGGATCGCGCTGAAGAGCTACAAGTCGCGCACCGTCGCCCAGCTCCGTCTCGAGGGGATGGCCGTCGCCCGGTGCCGGACCGAGAGCGATGGCCGCCTGATCTGGTCGGAGATCACCGACCAGATGCTGGAAGAGACCGGTACCACCCTCCAGGAGGCGGAGGGCGTGATCGATCAGCTCCAGACCGTCGAGCCGATGAAGGTCGCCGTCCTCTTCAAGCAGGCCGGCCCCCTGCTCACCAAGATCTCGGTCCGCAGCCGTGACGAGATCGACGCCACCCAGGTGTGCACGCCCTTCGGGGGTGGCGGTCACCGGCGCGCCGCCGGGGCCGAGCTGCGCGAGCCTCTGGAGACGGCCCGGGAGCGGGTGCTCGACGTCGCCCGGGCCCTCCTGGGCCCGTCGGTCTAGCCATGGAAGCCCCTCCCGCCTCCCCTCCCCGCCGGGGCACGATGAGCGCCGTCCTCGCCCTCAACAAGCAGATGGGCCAGACCTCCTTCGACTGCATCCGCCAGGTGCGGCGGATCTACGGCGAGCGGCGGGTCGGCCACGCCGGCACCCTCGACCCGATGGCGCAGGGGCTGCTCCCCATCTGCCTGGGGGGAGCCACCCGCCTCATCGACCACTTCCACCGCCAGACCAAGACCTACCGCTGCACGGTCCGGCTCGGCGAGCGCTCCGAGACGCTCGACACCGAGGGGAGCGTCACTCCCGGGGCGGACGCCGGAGGGTTGGACGCCGAGCAGGTGCGGGCCGCGCTCCTGCCCTTCGTCGGCGAGATCTCCCAGATCCCGCCGATGCACTCCGCGGTCCGCCACGACGGGGAGCACCTCTACGACCTGGCCCGGCGCGGAGAGCAGGTCGAGCGCCAGCCCCGCACCGCCCTGATCGTGAGTGCCGAGCTGACCGCCTTCCGGCCCGGCGGTGTCGCCGAGGCGGACCTCGAGGTGGAGTGCGGGAAGGGGACCTTCATGCGGGTGCTCGCCAGCGACCTGGGCGACGCCCTGGGCGTCGGGGGCCTGCTCAGCTGGCTCGAGCGCACTCGCTACGGGTCGCTCAGCATCGCGGACGCGCACACCGTCGAGGAGCTCGCCGGGCTGGACGATCCGACCACCGCGCTCCTCCCGCCCTGGGTGGCGGTCAGCTTCCTGCCTCAGGTCTTCCTCGGCCCGCCGGCCGTTGCCCTGGTCCGCAACGGCCAGGCGGTCTTCCTCCCCCGGGTGGGGGCCGGGCTTCCCCAGGGGGAGACCCGCGCCCATTCCCCCTCGGGCGATCTCGTCGCCGTCGGGGAGGTCACCGGCTTCCGCTTCCGGCCCACGAAGGTCATGGCCGGCTGAGCGGGTGACGAGATGCCGGGGATGAACCGTTGTCGATGACCCTGGAGCACTCCCTCGGCCCGGAGCGCGGACCGTCGCCGCCTCCCGCGGCGTGCACCATCGGGGTTTTCGACGGCGTTCATCGCGGCCACCAGCGGCTGCTGGCCCGCACCGTGGCGGTGGCCCGCGAGATCGGCGGCATCGCCGTCGCCGTCACCTTCGAGCCCCACCCCAGCGCCGTGCTCGATCCCGGCAACGTCCCACCCGAGCTGACCACCCTCGATGAGAAGCGCGAGCGGCTGATGGCCGCCGGCGTCGACCGCGTCGTGGTGGTCAACTTCACTCGCGAGGTCAGCCAGTGGACCGCGGAGAGCTTCTGCGAGCGGCTGCTCGACCGCTTCGACCTCCGGCATCTCGTCGTCGGGGCGGGCTTCGCCCTCGGGCGCGCGCGCCGCGGCGACGTCGCCTTCCTCCGCGGCTTCGGCGCGGAGCACGGCTTCACGGTGGAGACCCTGGACCCGGTCACCGACGGCGGCGTCACCATCTCCTCCACGCGGGTGCGCTCGGCGCTCGTATCGGGGGACGTCGAGGCCGCCGCGCACCTGCTCGGCCACCCCTACTTCCTGGACGGGACCGTGGAACACGGCGACCGGGTGGGATGGCGGCTTGGCTTCCCGACCGCCAACGTGGGGGTCGAGCCCGGCAAGTGCCTGCCCGAGATGGGCATCTACAGCACCTGGATCCGCGCCCGAGGGGACTGGCTCCCCGCCGCCTCGAGCATCGGCTACCGGCCCACCTTCGGCGGCGACCGCCTGACCGTGGAGGCCCATGTGCTCGACTTCGAGGGAGACCTCTACGGCGAGCGGGTGCGCCTCGCCTTCCTCCACCGGCTGCGGGAGGAGCGCTGGTACCCGGACGAGGCCGCGCTCATCGCCCAGATGGGGCTGGACGTGGAGGAGACGCGACGTGTGCTCGGTGAGGCGTCGCCCCCAGTTGAGCTCTGAGCCGCGCGCTTCGCGGTCCGCGATCGACCCGCGTCGCCCATTGGGACTGGCCTGACCGATCAAGCTTGGCGGCGGACGCGGGCGCCCGGGCTTCGGGGCTGAGGAGGGAGGGGGCGCGGCCTCGGTGGCGGACCGCCACCCTTTCACCCTGGCTTTGGGACAGAACTGTCCCTAAGGGGGTGAAGCGGCAATGGAGGCACCCTCTGGGACGGTCCACGCGTTTGGCGCTTTGAGCAGGTATCGCGGACCAAGGTAAACCGCCGCCTCCCTTCCGGGGTTGTCACTGCGTGATCCAATCAGCAACCGTGAAGCGTGCTGCGGCCGACGAGCACGACGACGCGGCCTTCGAGGCGGT
>JBEKAP010000154.1:0-6028 GCA_050015875.1 Candidatus Dormibacteria bacterium
ATCGGAGCGAGTGCGCGTTCAGCGATCCGGGGACAATACCTCTTCCGTGGGGCCCGGGGAGCCGAGTTCCCGGGCGATGCCGTCGGCCCAGGCTTCGATCGCCTCCCCGTCAGGGGAGTCGCCATGGCGATGAGTGGCTTACCGGCGCGGGCAGCCTTCCCATGACCCGCTGAGCCGCATGCAGCCTGCTGTGATCGACAGCGCCGAAGAGCACCATCCGGTAGCGGGGCCTCACCCCCCGGCTTGGCGAAGCCCCTGGGAGCCGCCTCCGCCGGCACGTCCCGCCCCCCAGGAATCGGTGGTCGCGATCCCGATCGGTCCGCTGCTGAAGCGCCACGCCGCAGCTCCCACTCACGCGCGCGGATTGTCGAGCCGGGGGGCCGCGATTATCGATTGGCTAACGCCTGACGAAGAGGTGGAGACCCTGGATTCGCGGCGTGCTTTCGTGCGGTTGCGAATCGGAAATGGGTCCCTGCATGATCCGGCCGTAGGGTCAACGACACTCGGAAGGGGAAGCAGGTTATGAAGGGAAGCGCAGCCAGGGCCACGTGCCTCGGTCTCGCGTTGACGGTGGTGGGAAGTCTCGCCGCGTGCGGCGGATCCGGCGATTCGTCGTGGTCCACCGCCACCTCCGCAGCGTCCAACGGCGGCATGAGCGCGCTGGTGACCGCAGCCAAGGCGGAGGGTCAGCTCAACGTCATCGCCCTGCCGCTCAACTGGGCGAACTACGGCACCATCATCAAGGACTTCGAGGCCAAGTACGGGATCAAGGTCAACCAGGCCAACCCCCAGGGGAGCAGCCAGGACGAGGTGAACGCCGTGAAGTCCGAGGCCGGCACCAGCAACGCCCCCGATGTCCTCGACATCGGCATGGCGGTTGCCTGGGCGAACACCAGCCTCTTCGCTCCGTACGAGGTCGCGGAGTGGTCGGACATCCCGGCCGATCAGAAGGATGCCGGCGGACTCTGGTACCAGGACTACGGCGGCTACATGTCGATCGGCTACGACTCGAGCAAGTACACCGTCACCTCCGTGTCGGACCTGCTCACGCCCGCCTTCAAGAGCGCCGTAGCACTCGATGGTGACCCGACCGAGGCCAACGCGGCGCTCAACGGGGTCATGATGACCTCGCTCGCCAGCGGTGGATCGCTGAGCAACATCGGCCCGGGGGTCAGCTTCTTCAAGCAGCTGAATGCGGCCGGCAACTTCGTGCCGGTGACGGCCACCGCGGCCACGATCGATAACGGGACGACCCCCGTGGTCTTCAACTGGGACTACCTGAACTCGGCGAGCGTGGTCAACCTTCCGAGCTGGAAGGTCTTCGTGCCCTCCGACGCGGTGCTCGGCGGGTACTACGCTCAGGCCATCACCAAGACGGCGCCCCACCCGGCCGCCGCCCGGCTGTGGGAGGAGTACCTCTACTCCGCCACCGGCCAGAACCTCTGGCTCCAGGGCGGTGCTCGCCCCGTCGAGATGTCCGCGATGCAGGCCAACGGCTCCCTCAACCAGACCTACGCCGCGGCGCTGCCGTCGGTCAGCGGGACGCCGGTGACCCTGGACCAGAGCCAGGCGGCCGGTGCCGCCTCCTACCTCGCCAGCAACTGGTCTGCGGCCGTCGGAAGTTGACGGCCGCAGTCACCGCCGAGGCTTCGTCTGTGAGGCGCCCCCTGGGGGGGCGCCTCCGCGCATCCGGCGCGTGGCTCGGCGCCGCACCCTTCCTCCTCTACACCGGGATCTTCCTGGCGCTGCCGACGGTCCTGGTGGCGGTGGGTGCGTTCAGCGGTCCACACGGACCAACCCTGGCCAACCTGACCCAGCTCAGCCAGCCGTACGTCGTGAGCGCCTTCCTCAACAGCCTGCTGCTGTCGGCGGTGAGCGCGAGTGTCGGTGCGGGGGTGGGGGCCGTCCTTGCGTATGCGGTCGCGACCGGATCGCCCGATGGGATCCTCCGCCGACTCGTCACCGCGCTCTGCGGAGTGCTCTCCCAGTTCGGAGGCGTCACCCTGGCGTTCGCCTTCATCGCGACCATCGGCACCGAGGGCTTCATCGTCATCTGGCTGCAGCAGCACGGCATCAGCTTCTATCCCAATGGCGTCTGGCTCTTCTCCCTCACCGGGCTGACCCTGATCTACACCTACTTCGAGATCCCGCTGATGGTGATCGTCTTCATGCCCGCGCTGGATGGCGTCCGCCCCCAATGGCGGGAGGCGACCGAGACCCTCGGCGGTGGCACCTGGAGCTACTGGCGGCATGTGGCAGGTCCGCTGCTGACGCCCGCCTTCCTGGGTGCGTGGCTGCTCCTCTTCGCCAACGCCTTCTCGGCGTATGCGACCGCGGCCGCGCTGCTCGACATCGGCGGCGTCATCGTGCCGCTCCAGATCAGCCGGGCCCTGAGCAGCGAGGTGGGTCTCGATCAGGCCAACTTCGCCGCCGCGCTCGCCCTGGGCATGGTGGTGATCGTCGCCATGATCACCGTGCTCTACGCACGGCTGCAGCGCCGCTCGGCGCGCTGGCTGCCGCGATGACCGTGATGGGGAGCGGTCTGCCGTGAACCACCGCCGCCGTCGCCGCCGCCTGGCGGCGTTCAAGACCGTCGTCTACGTGGTGCTCGGCCTCTTCTTCCTCCTGCCGATCGCGGCCATGGTGGAGTTCGCCACCCGCGGCGTCGGCCTGACCAGCCCGCGCACCCTCGCGGCTTTCACCAGCATCGGCTCCGACCCGGAGCTGGTCGATGCCATCACCGCGTCGCTCGAGCTGGCCGTGATCACCTCGGTGGGGATGCTGGCGCTGCTCCTTCCCACCATGATCTGGATCCGCCTGCGCGTGCCGCGGATGGTGCGACCGGTCGAGCTGGTGTGCCTCACGCCGCTCACCATCCCGGCGATCGTGCTGGTGGTCGGCTTCGCACCGATCTACAACTGGATCGAGATCAACGTCAGCGACTCGATCCTCATGCTGGCGTTCGCGTATCTGATCCTGGTCCTCCCCTACTGCTACCGCGCCCTCGACGCGGGTCTCTCCGCGGTGGACATCCGCACCCTCTCCGAGGCGGCCCGCAGCCTGGGCGCAAGCTGGGCCACGGTGATGTGGCGAATCATCGTGCCCAACATGTCGAGTGCGGTCTCCAACGCCTGCCTGCTCTGCGTGGCCGTCGTGCTCGGGGAGTTCACCGTGGCCAACCTGCTCAACTTCGAGAACCTGCAGGTGGCCATCTCCATCCTGGGCACCGGCAACGCGAGGGACTCGATCGCGCTGGCGGTCCTCTCCCTCATCTTCGTCTTCCTCTTCCTGCTCCTCCTCTCCTTCCTGGGCCGGGCCCTGGCACGTCGCCGCCGCGGCACGGCGAGCGCCTGAGGTGGGTGCGCTCGACGCCCGCCCGACCGGTGCAGCGTGGGATGACCCGCGTTCGGCGGCCGAGGTGCGGCTCGAGGACCTGCGTCGCGTCTACGGTTCGACCACGGCGCTGGACGGTCTCAACCTCACCATCCAGGCCGGGGAGCTCGTGGCTCTGCTGGGGCCCTCGGGATGCGGAAAGACCACGGCTCTGCGCCTCGTCGCCGGACTCGAGGACGCCGACGGCGGCCGGGTCGTGATCGGTGGTCGGGATGTGACCCATCTGCCGACGAGCCGGCGCGACAGCGGCATGGTGTTCCAGGCGTATTCGCTCTTCCCGCACATGACGGCCAGGGAGAACGTCGCCTTCGGACTGCGGATGCGCAAGGTGGGCCTGGCCGAGCGCCGCCGGCGCGCGGGAGAGATGCTCGAGCTGGTTGGCCTGAGCACTCAGGCGGATCGTTACGCCCACCAGCTCTCGGGCGGCCAGCAGCAGCGGGTGGCGCTGGCGCGCGCGCTCGCCATCCGCCCGTCCGTCCTGCTTCTCGACGAACCGCTCTCCGCGCTCGACGCCCGGGTTCGCAGCCAGCTCCGCGACGAGATCCGCCGGGTCCAGCGCGAGGTCGGCATCACCACCCTCTTCGTCACCCACGACCAGGAGGAGGCGCTCGCCATCGCCGATCGGGTCGGCGTCATGCGCGCCGGCCGGCTGGAGCAGATGGGACCGCCGACCAGCATCTACTCCTCTCCGGCGACGCCCTTCGTGGCCGAGTTCGTGGGCCTCACCAACCGCCTGGCCGGGGTGGTGGCCAGAGGTGCGGTGGATGTCCGCGGCATCCGTCTGCCCCTCATCGCCACCGACACGCCGGACGGGCCGGCGGTGGCCCTGGTGCGGCCGGAGGCGGTGTCGCTGACGCCGGCTCTGGAGGGGTCCAACGGACCGCTCTCGGGGACCGTCATCTCGGTCTCCTTCCTCGGCGCGGTCAGCCGGCTGACCGTCGACCTGGGCGACACCACGGTGCTGGTGCAGGTCCCGACCGCCGATGCCACCGCTCACCCGGGAGGATCGCGGGTGCGCATCGCGCTGCGCCAGGACCCGGTTCTGATCACCCGAGATGGCGTGCCGGGGAGGCCGTAGGGACATGCCGCTCAGCCACCGTCAGACCCTCGGTCCGGGGGACATCCTTCGCACGGGCTCTCGCTCCCCGTATCGGGCCGTGGCACGACGCGCCGGTGAGGAGCACGTGGTCCGGGCCGAGCTGCCGGGCACCGCTTCCGGTCCCGTCCCGGCGGGCCGCCGGGCGATCGCCTGCGTGGCCCACATGACCGACCTGCACGTCGGCGACGTGCAGTCGCCGGCACGCTTCGAGTACCTCAACCGCGAGTATCTCGACCCCCGCTTCGCCGAGCTGATCCCCATGCAGCGTCCGCAGGAGGCCCTGGCACCCCACGCGCTCGACGCTCTCGTCCGCACCCTGAACGGCGGCCTGGCCGGTCCCATCAGCGGGGCGTCGCCGGAACTGGTCCTCACCGGGGGCGACGCGATCGACAACGGCCAGCACAACGAGGTGCAAGCCCTCATCCGGCTGCTGGACGGCGGCCGCGTCGGTCCAAACTCCGGCGCCCCCGACTACGAGGGGGTGCAGTCCACCGACTGGCCCGACGACATCTTCTGGGTGCCGGATGGCAGGCCGGGGACCCCGGATCTCTTCGTGCGGGAGTACGGGTACCCGATGCTCCCCGGACTGCTCGAACGCGCCCTTCTACCCTTCGAGGCACCCGGGCTGCGGCTGCCCTGGCTCGGCTGCCATGGCAATCACGACACCCTGTGCCGGGGAGTAGGGCTGATGACGCCGGCGCTCCAGGAGGCGCTGGTCGGCCGGCGCAAGCCGATCGGGCTGCCCGACGACTTCGACCGGGAACGGGCTCACGACATCTTCGTCCACCGTCCGGAGGATCTCCTGGCGGGCCGGTCGGTCGACGTCACTCCTGACGGCGGGCGGCGTCACTGCAGCATCGGGGAGTACGTGAGCGCCCATGGCGACGAGACCGCGCCGCGGCGACACGGATTCGATGAGAGGAACCGCAGGGAACACACCGCCTTCCACGTCCACGACACGGCACCGGTCAGGTTCATCGTGCTGGACACCGCGTGCCCGGGCGGGTCCGCCGACCTCTGCATGGATGAGACGCAGCTGGCCTGGCTGGAGGAGCGGCTCTCCGAGGTGCACTCCTCCTACCGCACCGTCGATGGCCGGCGCGTGGCCACGGACGCCGAGGATCGACTGGTGGTGATCGTCTCGCACCACGGATCCGACGGTCCGGTGAGCACACGTCCACATGCGGACGGCTCCATCCCGGAAGCCGGAGCGCGGCTGCTCCCGACCCTCCTGCGCTTCGACAACGTCGTCCTCTGGCTGAACGGGCACACCCACATGCATGCCATCCGCGCCCGCTCCGACCCGGGCGGTGAGGGGCGTGGGCTCTGGGAGGTCACGACCGGATCGCTGATCGACTGGCCCTGTCAGGCCCGCCTGATCGAGCTCTTCGACGCCGGCGACGGGGTGGTGGGCATCGCCAGCACCATGATCGACCACGAGGGCCCGGCCGAGCCGGGAGGTGCCGAGACCATCCAGGAGCTGGCGGCGCTGCATCGCGAGCTGGCGGCCAACTTCCCGCGGGCGGGGTTTGGGTC
>JBEKAP010000155.1:0-5925 GCA_050015875.1 Candidatus Dormibacteria bacterium
AGCTCTCGGAATGCGATGGGGTGGGACCTCCCGAAAAACCGGCTGAAACAAAAAACGGATAGCTTCCGCTATCCAGGCTGGGTCGGCTGGACCTTCAAGGCGGACCCGGAAGGTGGGGCCGTTGGCACGGACCCTCTTGGCGGCGCACTAGGCGTCCAGCGCCGGAGCATACCACGGGGGGATCGGGCGGCCAGACGTCGGCGCCGATCCGTCGCCGGGGCGGCTCGCGGCCGATCCACGGCGACCCGCTCACCCCGGCCGGCCCACGTCCGTGCCCTCTCTCCAGGATCCGCCCCAGGTCGCGTGGAGGAGCAGCTCCCGGGCGCCGCGGGCCCCGAGGACGGGCGAGGCCATGGTGCAGACCACCCTCCACCCGGCCGCCTCCACCCCGGCGGTGGCGGCAGCCAGGGCCGCCGCCAGGCTGGCATCGTCGGTGGGCGCCGTGGCCCGGCGCAGCTCGAACATCGGCTTGATCAGGCCGACGAGGTCGGCTCCCGGTGCGAGGTGGACGCGGTCGAGCTGCGCCGCCGCGGCGCTCAGCGAGAGGTAGGAGACGTCGATGCTCACCACGTCGACCGGATCCGGGATGAGGAGCGGGGTGAGGTCGGCGACGTTGGTCGCCTCCAGGTCGACCACGCGCGGGTCCTGGCGCAGGGAGCCGAGGAGCTGGCCGTGGCCCGCGTCGACCGCGTAGACGCGGCGTGCCCCGGCCTCCAGCAGGGCCCGGGTGAACCCCCCCGCGGCCGCGCCGACATCGAGGGCAACCCGGCCGCCCACCTCCACGCCGAAGGCGGCGAGGGCGGCGGAGAGCTTGGCCTCGCCGCGGAGGCCGGTCGGACGCCGGTGCCGCACCTGGGCTCCGGCCGGCACCCTCGCGTCCGAGTTGGTCACCGCGAGGCCATCGACCTCGATCTCTCCGGCGGTCACCAGGGCCGCGGGGTCGGCGCCGGGTTCGAGCGCGGCGACCAGGTCGACGAGGCGGCGCAGGCGACGGGTCACAGCTCTCGACGAGCCTTCGCTGCCGGGGCCGGGTCGCCCCGCGTCCTCAGCTCGGCCGTCGGCTCGCGACCTCGTCCGAGAGCAGGGCGATGAGATCGGGCGCGCTCCGCGGCTCGGTCCCGCCCCGACGGGTGTCGCGAAGGGTGACCACGTCGTCGCCGCGCTCGACGTCACGCTTTCCGATGACGACCACGTAGGGCACCTTGCGCAGCTCGGCGTCGCGAATGCGCGCCTGCATCCGGCTGCCCGGAGAATCGCTGATCGCGGCGCGGAGCCCCGCCCCCTCCAGCCGATCGACCAGGCTCTGGGCGCAGTCCATGACCGCCTCGACGTCGTCCTGCACCGGGACCACCTCGACCTGCACCGGAGCCAGCCAGAGCGGGAGCTGGCCCGCGAAGTGCTCGAGAAGGATGCCGACGAAACGCTCCAGGGATCCGTAGATGACCCGGTGGATGGTCACCGGGGTGCGCGGCGCGCCCGAGGCGTCGATGTACTCGCATCCGAACCGGCGAGGCTGCTGGAAGTCGAGCTGGATGGTCCCCGTCTGCCAGGAGCGGCCGATCGCGTCCTTCATCAGGATGTCGATCTTGGGCCCGTAGAAGGCCCCCTCCCCCGCCTCGACGGTGAAGGGGATGCCCTCGTTCGCCTCCAGGATGCGCAGCAGAGCGGCCTCGGCCAGATCCCAGGTCTCCGGGTCGCCCATGAAGTCCGCGGGGCGCGTCCCGAGCCGGAGCGAGTACTGCAGGTCGAAGATGCCGTAGTAGATGCGCGTGATCTCGAGGATGCGCGCGTACTCCTCCTCGATCTGCTCCTCGGTGACGAAGATGTGGGCGTCGTCCTGCATGAACTTGCGCACGCGCAGCAGCCCGTGCAACGTGCCCGAGCGCTCGAAGCGATGCAGGGGATCGATGTCCGAGTAGCGGAGCGGCAGCTCGCGGTAGCTGTGGCGGCGGAGGTTGAAGATGACGTGGGCGTTGGGGCAGTTCATCGGCTTGAGGCCGTAGGTCGTCTGCTCGTCCACCGGGAAGAGGAACATGTCGTCGCGGTAGTGGTCCCAGTGGCCCGACGTCTCCCAGAGGGCCTTCTCGTTGATGAGCGGCGTCATCACCTCGTGGTAGCCGCGGGCCCGGTGGTCCCTGCGCCAGAAGTCGATCAGCTCGTTGAGCACGATCACGCCATTGGGCAGCCAGTAGGGCATGCCCGGTGCCGAGGCGTCGAAGTGGAACATCTCCAGCTCGCGGCCGAGGCGACGGTGGTCGCGGCGCTCGGCCTCGGCGAGGCGCTCCAGGTGGGCGTCGAGATCGGCCGGGCTGAACCAGGCCGTGCCGTAGACCCGCTGGAGCTGGGGGTTGCGCTCGTCGCCGCGCCAGTAGACGCCGGCGACGCGGAGCAGCTTGACCGCGCGCAGCGCGCCGCTGTCGGGGACGTGGGGGCCCCGGCAGAGGTCCACGAAGTCGCCGGTGCGGTAGACGCTCACGCTGCCGACGTCCGGTGCGAGGCGGTCGATGATGGCGACCTTGAACGTCTGCCCCATCCCCTCGAAGAGCCGGCGGGCCTCGTCGCGGGGCAGCACCTCGCGGTGGTACGGGACGCGCCGCTTGACCAGGTCGCCCATCCGCTCCCCGATGGCCACCAGGTCCGCGTCGGTGAGGTGACGATCCTCGGGAAGCAGGAAGTTGTAGAAGAAGCCGTCCTCGATCGACGGCCCGACGTCGTACCGCGTCCCCGGGAAGAGGTCGCAGACCGCCGCCGCCATCAGGTGGGCTGCGCTGTGCCGGAGGATGTCCAGGGTTAGCTCGACCGGAGCCTCCAGGGGCGGTCCGGCCTCGGCGGCGTCGTCGACATCCTCTGGCATGGTGGCCGCATTGTACGGAAGCGGCGGCCCCGGGTCACCCGGGCTGCCGCCCGAGGCCGCCACGGGTGCCGCGATGCGCCATCGGGCGCGAAGGTCCCCTCCGTCTCCAGGTCACACGACCAGGCGGGACATGCCGCGCGGCACGTCCTCGCGGCTCTCACCGAGGAGCGCGATCTCCGCCTCCGGGTTGGCCATCGAGGAACCCCAGATCTCCAGTGAGAGCTGATGCGCGAGCGGTAGCACGGTGCGACGCGAGCCGCGCTGCGCCTGAGCCCGGAGGCGCTCGAGTCGCTCGGGGTCGATGGCGCAGCAGTGCACGCTGCAGTACTTGTTGGTCGGCTTCTTCACCGGCTGTCCGCACCCCCGGCGGGCGCACAACCGCACCGCCGGCAGGCGACCTTGAGTCGCTTGTCGCACACCCACCTCCATGAGTCAGGCCAGTCTACGACTGCCGTCTGCTCGGCTGTCAACACCCGATTTCCGGTCTGCACGGAACAGGTGTGTGAGGAGTCGGCTGAACGATGCGGGGCGTGCAACCGGTGGGGCTGTGCACACTGTGGACAACCGGTGACCATGCATCTGGCGCGCGCCCGGGAGGCTTGTGGGAAAGCTGTTCGCAACGTCCGGTTGTGACGATTTGCCTGCATCCGCGGTCGCCGGTACCGACGCCGGCGCACCGCCGGGGAGCCGTATCCGTGCGAGAACACACGACGCGGCCTGCGCAACATCGCACCCACGGGTTGTGACAGCCGGCGACCACGCGCTGCCGGGGCCGAGGGGGAAGCCCACGCCCGGAGAGGAAAGGCCGTAGCGCGCGCTCCCGACCTGGATCGGTGAGTGGCGCGACGTGGGCGCATCAGGGATCGAACCTGAGACCTCAGCGATGTCAACGCTGCGCTCGTACCAACTGAGCTATGCGCCCGCGCACCTGCGCAGGTCAGGCCGGGATGATACCGCGAGCGGACGGTCCCGCCGACCCGACCATCGGATCGTGCCCAGCCTTCAGACCGGCGTGCCGACCCCGCGGCCCGCGGCCGGGCTGTGCGCCTGGCGCAGATCGGCGGTCGTGACCTCGACGAGGAGGACTCCCTCGCAGCCGTGGCAGATCACGTGGAACTGCTCCGGGCGGCGGATGGGGCGGGCCACAGCCTGGCGATACCCACAGCACTCGCACGTCACGATGGCTCGCATCTCTCCCCTTGCGCCTCCACGCTCCTCGAGCCGGCACCCCGGTGGGCTGCCCTCTCTCTTGGAGTTCCACGACTTTGCCACCGGCTCCCGGCGGGGTCGGGCATGACATGGCACCGCGACCCGGCCGTTGCACGGCCGTGTCAGGGGCTGGAGGTCGGTCCCGCGGATGTCGCGTCCACCCGAGAGGGGTGGTCGAGGATCGCCAGCCGGCTCCAGAAGAGGAACCGGAAACTGAGGCCCACGGAGAGCACCAGGGCACCGAAGACGTCGACCACCCCGATGACCGAGTGGAAGAGGTCGACGGCACCGCCGAAGGCGAGGAGCGGCAGGGCGATCGAGGCGTTGATGACGGTGAAGACCCCGCCGAAGATCCGGCCACGCGACTCCTCCGTGGTCCCCTCCTGGAGGACGGTGAAGGCGGGGATCAGGATCGCGCCCAGGGCGCAGCCGAAGACGAGGGCCAGGAGGATCACGGCGGGGATGAGCAGCCCGCCGATCCCCACGCGCTGGAAGATGGGGGGCAAAACGCCCATCGCCACCAGGCAGGTTCCCGTGGTGAGGAAGGCGAGGACGCTGATCGAACGTCGCGAGAGGGTGATGAGATGCTGGCCGAGGACCCCCGCCATCACCACCAGCCCGACCATGGCCGGGCCCAGGACGATGGAGATGTCGTTGGGGGAGCGGTGCAGCACCTTCTGCAGGTAGGGCGCCCCGAGCGCGTAGATGGTGAAGACCATGATCAGCGCCAGGCCCAGCTGGATCATCCCCCAGCGCAGCGCCGGGCCCCGGCGGAGGATGCCGAGGCCGTCCTGGAACTCCCGGAAGACGTGGGTCTGGGGGGCCGTCCCCGCCTCCACCGCCCGCAGCGACGCGCCGATCCGCCAGCAGGAGAGCGCCGCCAGCGCGAACAGGCCGGCCGCGATGTAGAAGGGCACGAGGTCCCCGAAGAGGATCAGGCAGATGGGGGCGAGGACACTGCCGAGCAGGAGGGTGAAGATGACGGTGGTCATGAAGAGGGACATGGCGCCCTGGATCTGCTCCCGACTGACCAGGGACGGGATGCTGGCCGCCTCGGCGGGAGCGAAGACCTGCCCCACCGAGCTGAACAGGAAGGTGATGATGAGCAGCGGCCATGCCTGGTGCTGGAGGAAGGGGATCAGCTGGCTGACCGGTATCAGCACCAGCAACCCGGCGCGGAGCAGGTTGGTCAGCATCATCAGCGACCGCTTGTCGTGGCGGTCGGCGTACACGCCGGCGGGAGCGGAGAGCAGCACCCCGGGAAAGGTGAAGGCGACCGCGACCGCCGCCACCGCGCTGGTGAGGCCGGTCAGATCGTAGACGACGACGAGGAGCGCGAACTGGATGAAGTTCTGCGCCAGCTGGCTGCCGCACTGGGCACCCCAGAGGAAGCGGAAATCCCGCCGGCGCAGCACCCGGGCGAAGCCGGCGGCGTCGTCGGGGTGGGGCGGCACGGCGGGACGGACCGCGTGCAGCGGGACGTGTTCGGGCGGTGCTTCGGGCCGCGGCTCCCCACTCATCCCATCTCCCCCGCGGCTCGGGCCAGGCATCGCCATTCGTCCAGGTCGAGGGTCTCCGGCCGGCGGCCCGGGTCCACCTCGCAGCGGGCCAGCACCGCATCGACCATGTCGGCACGCTCTCCCAGGGCGCGCCCCAGGCCGTGGCGAAGGGTCTTGCGGCGCAGCTGGAAGGCGGCGCGGGCCAGTCTCAGCACATCTCTCCTCTGCGCCTCGGCCATGGGTCGGGCGGGGTGCATGCGAATGATGCTCGACGCGACCGCGGGCGGGGGCAGGAAGCTCGCCGCCGGGACGTCGCGGATCCGCTCGACGTCCGCCACCGACCGCACCGCCACCGTGGCCAGG
>JBEKAP010000156.1:0-5867 GCA_050015875.1 Candidatus Dormibacteria bacterium
CGCCGCCTCGCGCTTGCCGGACGGCGGCGGCGCTCCCATCGTGGACGCCGCAAACGCCTGGCGCAGCCGCTCGATCAGCTGTCCGTTCACCCCTGCCACTATGCGGCGAGGTCCGCACCGGCCGCGGCCCAGGCCTGGGCCGATCCGGCCCGGCCGGCGGACCGCCCCGTGCCGCGGGTCACCGATCCAGGTCAGCGGTCGCGGCCCTTCTGCTCGAGCACCGTCTCCAGGCGCCAGAGGGCCTCGGCGTGGGCGATCGCCTCGCTGTACTGAGCGGCGAGCTGCCGCTGCCGGAGGTAGCGCACGGTAGCCTCGGTCTCGGCGGCGTCCGCCGCCACCTGCTCGGGCCTCCTCGCGTCCATCCTCGTGGTCTCCTCGTATGCTTCCGGGGTGTGGCCACCGGCCACCTGAGCAACGTACGCGGAGCGGGGCCGGCACGGGGTCACGTGCGATGCGAGGCTTGATGAGGATTGGTGAAGCGGCGCCAAGGCGGTGCCACGCGCTGTGACGGAGAGCGACGAGGTGTGGGTGTTGGGCCGCGCGAAGCGTCAGCGGGCACGCCGCTGCCACGGACGGTGACGATGCGCTCACAGCGAACCTGCCCCCTCTGCGGCGGTGATCTGCGCCTCTCCCATCGTGAGTACGTGGGCGGGCGCCGGTCGGTGCGCATCCTCCGCTGCGCGGCCTGCGGCCATCAGGTTCGAGGCGAGCCGCAGGACGACGACGCGCGGTCTCGCGGCCAGACGCCGTCACGCCGCCGGCCGCTTCCGGAGGGGGGCCAGCCGGATAACTTCGTCCTCGACGACTCCATGGCGGAGCGGCTGCGTCAGATGCTGGAGGGTGAGGCCGCCAGCCCCGAGGCCTGAGGCAGCGTGCCCGCGACGCCGCTTCGAGAGAATCTGTCAAACCAGGCCACAACCAGCCGGTTGACGTGGTCGCGATCGATGTCCACCGAGATGCCGTGACCGCTGCGCGGGAAAGTCCGCCGCTCCACTGCCGCGCTGCAGAGGAGCCGGCGCTCGATCTCCCGGGAGTTGGCCGGGTCGATGACCCGGTCGCGCTCCCCGTGGATGAGGAGCACCGGGGCGCGGACCGATGCCAGCTCGTCGCGGACGTGGGCCAGCAGGCGGGTGAACTCGTGGATCGAGCGGAGCGAGCGGCGATCGTAGGACCAGAGCTCGCTCGCCCCCTCGAGGCGGTAGAGGTCGACGTCGTCCTCGGGCCGGTCCCAGCGGATCAGATGCTTGGCGACCGGCAGCGCGTGCGGCTTCCAGCCGGCCAGCCAGACGGGGGTGGCGAGGCATGCGACCGCCCTGATCCCCGGATCGTTGGCGGCGAGGTGCAGGGCCAGGCTGCCCCCGGCGGATTGGCCGGCGACCATCACCTCGTCGCACTCCGCACGCAGGTCGGTGAGGGCCGCGTCCGCCGATGCCGCCCAGTCCTGCCAGCTCGTCCGGTCGAGCTCGTCCGGCGTCGTCCCGTGACCGGCGAGGAGTGGGCCGTGGCACCGCCAACCGGCGCGGGCGAGCGCCTCGCCCAGACGGCGCAGCTCGGGTGGTGTCCCGGCGAAGCCGTGGAGGAGCAGCACGCCTCGGCGGCCGTCGCCGATTCGCCACGGGCTGACCACGTCAGGGTCGAAGAGCGCGTCGCTGCGTGCCGTCATGGTGCCGACTCTAGTGGGGATGGTACCGTGCGCCTGCCATGACCGAGCTTCTGGTGAATGCCCTCAACCGCGTTGCCGATGGCCGGGACCTGGACGCCCCGACCGCACGGGCGGTGATGGACGAGATCATGGAGGGGGTGGCCACCCCGGCGCAGATGGGGGCCTTCCTGGCCGCGCTGCGGGTAAAGGGCGAGAGCGTCGAGGAGCTGACCGGGATGGTGGAGTCGATGCGCCACCACGCGGTGCGGGTGGGCCTCCGGGCGCCCGCGGTCGACACCTGTGGCACCGGCGGCGACCGAGCCGGCACCTTCAACATCTCGACGGCCGCGGCCCTGGTGGTGGCCGGGGCAGGCTGCCCCGTCGCCAAGCACGGCAACCGTGCCCAGTCCTCGCGCTGCGGGAGCGCCGACGTGCTGGAGGCCCTCGGCGTGGCGATCTCCCTCCCCCCCGAGGGTGTGCTCCGCTGCATCGAGGCGGCTGGGATCGGCTTCATGCTCGCTCCCGTGTACCACCCCGGGATGCGCCACGTGGGCCCGGTGCGCCGCGAGCTGGGCATCCGGACGGCCTTCAACATCATGGGCCCGATGGCCAACCCGGCCGGTGTGCGCCATCAGCTGATCGGCACGCCGGCGGATGGGCTGGCGGCCAAGATGGGGGGGGTGCTGAGCCGCCTCGGCCTCCGTCGCGCCATCGTCTTCTCGGGGCCGGGGGGGACTGACGAGTTGATGCTCCACGCCCCCTCCCACGCCTACCTGGTCAACGGGGAGGCGATCGAGGAGATCGACATCGATCCGGCTCGCCTCGGGATCACCTCCGCCCCCCCGGAGGCGCTGGCGGGTGGAGATGCCGAGGCCAACGCGGCGCGGATGCGCTCCGTGTTCGGCGGCGAGCGCGGTCCCGTCCGCGATTGCGTGATCCTCAACGCCGGAGCCGCCCTCTTCGCGGCCGAGCGCGTCCCCACCATCGAGGCGGGGATGGAGGAGGCGGAGCGAGCGCTCGATGCGGGAGCCGCGCAGCTCCGTTTGGAGACGCTCGTCCGGGTCTCCACCGAAGCGGCGACATGACCGGCCAGGGAGAGGTCGGCGAGCGGGCCACCCCCCGCGGCCGGCACCTGCTCACCCTTCAGGAGACCGACGATCAGATCGCCCTGCTCGAGATGGAGATCGCCGCGCTGGCCTCGGCTCTCAGCCGTGACCCCGAGCTGGAGCGCCTTCGCGGCGAGGAGCGAGCCGCCGAGGCCGAGCGCCAGGTGGCAGAGGAGCGCTGCCGGGCGGTCGAGCGGGAGCTGAGCGGTGTCCGGCAGCGGGCTCGCAGCCTGGAGAGGCGCCTCTACGACGGCTCGGTCCGCAATCCCCAGGATCTTCTCGGGATGCAGCGCGACCTGACCGCTCTGAAGCCCCACCTCGACGACCTCGAGGCACGCCTTCTGGAGTGCATGGAGGCGAGCGACAGCGCTGAGGCGGTCGTGGCCGGCGCCCGCGCCGCGGTGACGGTGCGCGATGCGGAACGGGCATCCCAGGAGGCACCGCGCCGGGAACGGCTCGCCCTCGCCCAGGCGGAGCTCGCCGAACAGCGCGTGGTCCGGGCGGCCGCCGCTGCCGCCGCGGGGGCCGGCGACGTGCGCATCTACGAGCGGGTGGCGGCCCACTGGAAGCCCGCGGTCGTGCACCTGGCGGGGGACAGCTGCGGCGGCTGCCACCTCCCCCTCGGCATCCGGGAGGCCAACCAGGTGCGCTCGGGCGAGGGCCTGGTCCAGTGCAGCAAGTGCGACCGCGTGGTCGTGCGGTGAGCCGTCCCGACCCTGGGTCCTCGGCGCCGCCCCCGCCCGGGACGGTCGTCGCCTACACCGACGGCGCCTGCTCGGGCAATCCCGGACCGGGAGCCTGGGCGTACCGCCTGGAGTGGCCCGACGGTGGCGTGGAGGAGGCCGCCGGGGCTGATCGGGCGACCACCAACAATCGTGAGGAGCTCAAGGCCGTCCGTGAGGCGCTCCGCGCCGTCCGCCGCAGGATCGGCACCGACCCGGCCTGGCGGATCGTGGTTCGCACCGACAGCCTCGGCGCCGTGAACTGGCTGACGCGGCGCTGGAAGCGCAATGCCAACCTGGACCTCTTTCCCGAGATCGACCCGCTGGTGGACGGGCGTGTCGCCTTCGAGCATGTGCGCGGCCACGCCGGCAACGCCGGGAACGAGCGGGTCGACCGGTTGGCGGTGAACGCCGTCCGCGAGCTGGGAGGCGGTGCCGGAGGCTGACGGGCGGCGGCAGACCTGGTTCGGCGAGCGGCCGCTCGCGTCTCGTCCGCCGGCGGAACTTTCGCGCGGCACTCAGCCGGCGAGCAGCAGCGCCAATCCCACCACTCCCAGGGTCACGAGCACTCCGGCCGCAGCACCTGCCAACTCCACCACCAGCGCCTCCCGTCCGATCTCGGCCCGGCAGACGCGGCAGCGGCCGCCCTGGACCGCGTAGCTGGCGATCGGCACCAGCTCATGCCAGCGCAGCGTCCGGTGGCATCCGACGCAGTGGGAGCGTCCCCGCAACGCCCCCCGCCAGCCCCGCGACCTCACCACCCCCGCGAAGGAGCCGATCACGGCACCGGTCAGCGCTCCCAGCACGATCAGGAGAGCAAGCAGGACGGCGGCCGAGGTGCCCGTCACAGTTCAACCGGAGGTTGTGACGCGCACAGTCAAGCGCTGGCCAGGGTTTTCCACATGCTCTGCCCCGCTCTGTGGATAAGTCCAGGTGTGCCTATACTGCCAGGAATGCAGGAGCCGCTCGACCTGACCATCGAGCCACTGCTCGATGCACTCTTCGACCAGGGCGCCTCGGACCTGATTCTCAGTGCCGGCGCTCCCCCGTCGCTGCGCCTCGATGGCCAGCTGGTCGCGGCGGCGTCGCGGGCGCTCACCGACGACCAGGCACGCAAGCTCATCGACCAGATCCTGAGCAACGAGCACCGCCGCTCCCTGGAGAAGGAAGGCTCCGTGGACTTCTCCTTCCAGTGGACCGACCGGGGCCGGGTCCGGGGCAACGCGTTTCACCAGCGCGGCTCGGTGGCGGTGGCCCTGCGCGCCATCCCCAGCCAGATCCCGACCTTCAGCGAGCTCCGGCTGCCCCCCATCATCGAGCGGCTGGTCGAGCTGCCCCGCGGGCTGATCCTGGTGACGGGTCCGACCGGCGCCGGCAAGTCCACCACCCAGGCCTCGATGATCGATTGGATCAATCACGCGCGCGCCCAGCACATCATCACCATCGAGGACCCGATCGAGTACGTCCACTTCAACCGCCGCTGCGTCGTCGAGCAGCGCGAGCTGGGACTGGACACGCCCACCTTCGGGGACGCGCTCCGCGCCTGCCTGCGCCAGGACCCCAACGTCCTGCTGGTCGGCGAGATGCGCGACCTGGAGTCGATCCGCATCGCGCTCTCCATCGCCGAGACCGGGCACCTGGTCTTCGCCACCCTCCATACCAACGACACCACCCAGGCCATCAACCGGATCGTCGACGTCTTTCCCGGGGAGCAGCAGCAGCAGATCCGCGTGCAGCTCGCGGCCGCCCTCCAGGCGGTGATCTACCAGCAGCTCCTGCCCATGCGGGAGGGCGGCCGGGTCGCCGCCTTCGAGGTCCTGCTGGCCAACAGCGCGGTGAGGAACCTGGTCCGGGAGAACAAGTCGGCCCAGCTCCGCAACATCATCGCCACCGGCCGCGCCGAGGGGATGCAGACCCTGGAGACCTCGCTCAACGAGCTGATCGCCGAGGGGCTGGTGGAGTGGGAGGACGCCCTGGCGGTCTCCCTCTTCCCCAAGGAGCTCCGCCGCCCCGACGTGGACGGCGCCCACCCGCAGTCCACGTCCTCGCTGGCTCGGCGGTAGCCGCCAGTCAGGGCCGCTCCGGGGCAGAGCGCGCCGCGCGTTGCGGCGCGCTCTGGACGGTGCGGGCCCGAATCGCCTAGCCCGTCTCGCAGACGGTGCCACCGCTCGAACCCTGCAGGGTGACGGTGCCCTCGATCGTCCCGGTGGAGTTGGTGTAGGAGAAGGACTCGCCGGTGGCCGGACTGGCCTGCAAGTACGGGCTGGTCCCGCCGAGCAGCTCGCTGATGTCCACGGGGTCACCGACAGCGGGTGACGAGGTGTCACCATTGCTGTCAGGGTACACACCGTTCGTGACGTAGTACCCGTCGACCGCGGTCTGAACCGCTTCGGTGTC
>JBEKAP010000157.1:0-5855 GCA_050015875.1 Candidatus Dormibacteria bacterium
GGCCGGACGGGCCTGGTGGGCCGCGTTCCTGCCACGCCACGCCACCACCACGGGAGCTGGGCATGAAGGTCCGCGCCTCGGTGAAGCGCATGTGTGAGCGTTGCAAGATCATCAAGCGCCGCGGGGCCGTCCGCGTGATCTGCGAAAACCCCAAGCACAAGCAGCGTCAGGGGTAGGGGAGAAACGTGGCACGCATCGCCGGCGTCGACGTCCCGCGGGAGAAGCGGATCGAGATCGCCCTCACCTACATCTACGGGATCGGTCCCTCCACCGCCAAGCGGGTGCTGAGCCTGGCCCAGGTCTCGCCCGACATCCGGGCCAGGGACCTCACCGATGCCCAGGTGGGTCGGCTCCGTGACGTCATCTCCAAACAGCTCCAGGGCCGGGTCGAGGGAGACCTCCGGCGCCAGATCGCCCTCAACATCAAGCGGCTCATGGAGATCGGGACCTACCGCGGCCTCCGTCACCGCCGGGGCCTGCCCGTCCGGGGCCAGCGCACCCGCACCAACGCACGCACCCGCAGGGGGCCGAAGAAGACGGTGGGCGTCCGCCGCGCCAAGGCAAAGAAGTAGATGGGCAAGAAGAAGAAGGTCGTCCGCACCCGGCGCCGCGAGCGCAAGAACATCGCGGTGGGACACGCGCACGTCCTCTCCACGTTCAACAACACCATCGTCAGCCTCACCGACCCCCAGGGCAATGTCATCGCCTGGGGCTCCGCGGGCGGGCAGGGCTTCAAGGGATCGCGCAAGTCGACACCCTACGCGGCCCAGGTGACCGCCGAGGCGACCGCCCGGCGCGCCATGGAGCACGGCCTGAAGACCGTGGAGATCTTCGTCAAGGGGCCGGGAGCCGGTCGTGAGGCCGCCATCCGCAGCCTGCAGGCCTCGGGTCTGGAGGTCACCGCCATCACCGACATCACTCCGATCCCCCACAACGGCTGCCGCCCGCCCAAGCGGCGGCGGGTCTAGGGAGGACAGGCGATGGCCAACTACAACGGTCCGGTGTGCCGCCTCTGCCGGCGTGAGGGCGTCAAGCTCTACCTCAAGGGTGCCAAGTGCGTGAGCAACTGCACCTTCGACAAGCGCAACGCGCTGCTCCCCGGTCAGCACGGCATGGCGCGCCGTCGCAAGGTCAGCGATTACGGTGTCCAGCTCCGGGCCAAGCAGCGCGCCCGGCGCATGTACGGGGTGCTGGAGACCCAGTTCCGCCACTACTTCGAGCGTGCCGAGAGCGCCACCGGCGTCACCGGCACCGTGCTCCTCCAGCAGCTGGAGCGGCGGCTCGACAACGTCGTCTACCGGCTCGGACTGGCAGCGTCCCGCAAGGAGGCTCGCCAGCTCGTCAACCACCGCCACTTCACCGTCAACGGACGGGTGCTGAGCGTGCCGTCGGCCCAGATCCGGCCCGGTGACGTGGTGGCGGTCAGGGAGCGCAGCCGCAATCTCGAGCCCATTCAGAACGCTCAATCGCTCCTTCCCAACCGCAGCGTGCCCGACTGGCTGACGCTCGACGCCGACCAGTTGCGGGGCACCGTGCTGCGCCTTCCCGACCGCCAAGAGATGGAGCTGGTCATCGACGAGCAGCTCATCGTGGAGTACTACAGCCGATGACGCTCATTTCCGGCCAGCTCTGCGTCAGCTCCGCTGCTCAGTCGGTCACGCACGTGAGTGCGCTCCCTCCCTGCGCTGCTCACTTCCTTGATCTGACCGGCCTGAGCGTCATCGCCGGCTCGCTGGAGACCCTATGATCGACACCCTTGCCGTCCCCGTCGTCCATGAGCTCGAGAGCAACCCCAACTACGGCAGGTTCGAGGTGGAGCCGCTCGAGCCTGGCTTCGGAACGACCCTGGGCAACTCGCTGCGGCGGGTCCTGCTCTCGTCGCTGCCGGGCGCCGCGGTCACCTCGGTGGCCATCGACGGGGTGAGCCACGAGTTCAGCTCCATCCCGCACGTCAAAGAGGACGTCATCGAGATCCTGCTCAACCTCAAGGAGCTCTGTGTCGTCTCTCACAGCTCGACGCCGGTCCGCTGCACCCTGGACGTCCGTGGTGCGCGGTCGGTGACCGCCGCCGACATCGAGTGCCCGAGCGACGTGGAGATCAAGAACCTCGACCTCCACATCTGCACGCTGGACGGGCCCAAGGCCCAGCTCCGCATGGATCTGATGGTCGAGCAGGGCAAGGGATACGTCACCGCCGAGAGAAACAAGAAGGAGGGGCAGCCCATCGGGGTCATCCCGCTGGACGCCATCTTCACGCCGGTCCGCAAGGCCAACTTCACGGTCGAGAAGACCCGCGTCGGACAGGAGACCGAGTGGGACAAGCTGCTGGTCGAGGTTTGGACCGACGGCACCATCCAGCCGGTGGAGGCGGTCAGCCAGGCGGCTGCCCTCTTCACCCAGCACCTGGAGCTCTTCGTCCGCTTCGGTGACAACCTGGCGGCTCCCGCGGTGCGCCAGCAGCGCGGCAACGACATGCCAAGCCGCCTCGCCGACGTTCCCATCGAGGAGCTGGAGCTCTCCGTGCGTGCGCTCAACTGCCTCAAGGCCAACGACGTGACCAGGGTCGGTCAGCTCGTCGCCATGCGCCAGGAGGAGCTGCTCACCCTGCGCAACTTCGGCCAGAAGTCCCTCGACGAGATCAAGGAGAAGCTGGTCGAGCGCAACTTCGTCACCACCGAGGAGCTGGAGACCCTGTTCCAGCCGTCGGCCCGGTGAACGTGGCAGGTTGAGAGATGCGTCACCGCAAAGCCGGCCGCAAGTTCGGCCGATCCGCCGCCCATCGCCAGGCGATGACCCGCAACCAGGTCACCGAGCTGCTCCGGCACGGCCGCATCACCACGACCGAGGCGAAGGCCAAGGAGCTGCGGCGCTGGGTGGAGAGGGTGGTGACCGACTCGCGGGGCAACGACCTGACCGCGCGCCGCAAGATCGCGATCTGGGTCACCGACCGCGAGGTCAGCAACCGGCTCTTCACCGTCTACCGGGAGCGCTACTTCGAGGGCCCGACCCCCCGTCCCGGAGGTTACACCCGGGTCATCAAGCTCGCCCCGCGCACCGGCGACGCGTCGCCGATGGCGATCATCGAGATGGTGGGGGCAGAGGCCTGAATCGTGGCCACGTTCCGGCTCACCCTCGAATATGACGGCAGCGACTTCCACGGCTGGCAGCGCCAGCCCGGGATGCGGACCGTCGAGGGCGAGTTGCGCGCGGCCCTGGCCAGGGTCGGCGATGCCGACGCGGAGTTGACCGCTGCCGGTCGCACCGACGCCGGTGCCCATGCTCACGGTCAGGTCGTCGGACTTCGCACCGACCGCGACTGGGAGCCCGAAGCCCTCCGCCGTGCCCTGGTGGCGGTGCTCCCCCGCGACGTGACGGTGAGCGCCGCCGCGCCCGTCGCGGACGGCTTTCACGCCCGGCGTCAGGCCGTGTCCCGCACCTACCGCTATCTGGTCGTATCACGCCGCGTCCCGGTGGCGCGGCGCTTCGCCTGGGAGATCGCCGGCGAGGTCGATCTCGACGCCATGCGCGGCGCCGCAGAGATTCTCCGGGGCCGACACGACTTCGGTGCCTTCGGTCGCTCCCCGAAACCCGGGGGCGGCACGGTGCGCACCGTTCGCGACATTTCGGTCCGGCGGGCCACCTCCATCTGCGGAGGCGAGCACCTTCCCGTCGTCGTCATCGAGGTCACCGCCGACGCCTTCCTCTACGGGATGATGCGGGCCATCGCCGGGGCGCTGGTGGCGGTCGCGACCGGGCGGCTCAGCCAGGAGCGGCTCGCCGTGGCGCTGGCAGATCCCGGCTCCCGTCCGGAACGGGTCACCGTGGCTCCGGCGAGAGGGTTGCATCAGTGGGCCGTCAGCTATGAGCCGGCCGCCGGAGGTGTTTCATGACGACCCAGACATCCCAGAGGACCTACATGGCCAAGGCGGGCGAGGTCCCCTCGCGGTGGTTCCTGGTCGACGCGCGTGGTCAGACCCTGGGGCGCCTCTCCGTCAATATCGCCCGCGTGCTGCGGGGCAAGCACCGCCCTCAGTTCACGCCCCACCTCAACACCGGCGATCACGTCGTCGTGGTCAATGCCGCCGACATCGTGGTCACCGGCGGAAAGGCGCGCAAGAAGATCTACGACCGCTACTCGGGGTATCCAGGCGGTCGCCGCACCCGGTCCTTCGAGGTGGCCCTGGAACGCGATCCGACCTTCCCCATCCGCCACGCGGTCAAGGGGATGCTCCAGCACAACAGCCTGGGCGCCGACATGCTGACCCGGCTCCGCATCTATCCGGGTGCCGAGCACCGCCACGAGGCCCAGCAGCCCACACCCATCACCTTCGGCCCACTCGGGGAGATCATCGTTGCCAGCAACTGAGCAGCACTACTACTACGCGACCGGCCGGCGCAAGTCCGCGGTGGCCCGGGTGCGCCTCGTCCTCGGTGACGGGGTCCTGCTCATCAATGGGCATCCCCCGAGCGAGTACT
Source organism: Candidatus Dormibacteria bacterium (assembly GCA_050015875.1). GTDB lineage: Bacteria > Chloroflexota > Dormibacteria > Aeolococcales > Aeolococcaceae > Changshengia. The sequence goes on from JBEKAP010000157.1 coordinate 4,477, forward strand.
TCGGACGCCGTGACCTCGAGACCGTGGTCACCCAGCCGCTCCGCATCACCGACACCGTCGACCGATTCGCCGGTAGCGTCAAGGTGTTGGGTGGAGGCGTGGCCGGCCAGGCAGGGGCAGTGTGTCACGGCATCGCCCGCGCCCTGGTGGTCGCAGATCCCGAGCTGCGCGGAGTGCTCAAGAAGGCCGGTCTCCTCTCCCGCGATCCCAGGGAGAAGGAGCGCAAGAAGCCTGGCCTGAAGCGCGCCCGCAAGGCACCTCAGTACACCAAGCGCTAGCCGGGGGCCTCGGGGTCGATCCGCTCGCCTCGGCGGAGGGTCCGATCCCCCATCATCTCCGCTGATGCCACGCATAGCCCTCGTCCACGATTGGCTCAACCGGCCGATCGGCGGCGGCGAGCGTGTGCTTCTGGAGCTGGCCCGGCTGTATCCGGATGCCCCGATCTACACGCTCCTGTTCGACGCGAGCAGGTATGCGGGGGAGATCGACCCCGCTCGGGTCCGGACCTCCTGGCTGGATCGGCTGCCCGAGCGGCTGCGCTCCCGCCCCCGCTATCTCCTGCCCCTCATCCCCGCGGCGATCGGGGCGTGGGATCTCTCGGGGTTCGACATCGTCCTCTCCAGCTCCGTGGCGTTCGTCAAGAACGTGACCACCCCGGCCTCGACCCTCCACGTCTGCTATTGCCACTCTCCGATGCGCTTCGCATGGGACTACTGGCCCCGCTACCTCGAGGAGATGCACGTCGGGCCCCTCCGGCGACGTGCGGTGACCGCCATGGTGGCGCGCGCCCGCCGCTGGGATCTCGCCGGCGTCCGCGGCGTCGACGTCTGGCTGGCCAACTCGGAGACGACCGCCGCTCGGCTGCGCCGCTACTACCGGCTGAGCGATGTGACGGTGATCCCACCTCCGGTGGACGTGGACGGGCTTCGAGCCCTGCCCGTGACCTCCAAGGCTGACCACTGGGTGACCCTCAGCACCCTCACCGAGTACAAGCGGATCGATCTGGCGGTTCGCGCCTTCACCGCCTCGGGGCGCTCGCTGGTGGTGATCGGGGACGGCCCGGACCGGAGCCGCCTGGAGGGCCTCGCCGGGCCCTCGATCCGCTTCGCCGGGCACGTCGACGACGCCTCCCGCGCCCAGCTGCTGGGCGGTGCCCAGGCACTCGTCTTCCCCGGCGAGGAGGACTTCGGCATCGCCGCGGTCGAGGCGCTCGCCTGCGGTACGCCGGTCGTCGCCTACGGGCGCGGTGGGCTCACCGAGATCGTCGAGGCCGATCGCACCGGGGTCTTCTTCGACGAGCAGTCGGTTCCGGCGCTCAATGCCGCCGTCCTGAAGCTCGCCACCCTCCCCGTACGCCGCGACCAGCTGGTGACCTCGGC
>JBEKAP010000158.1:0-5757 GCA_050015875.1 Candidatus Dormibacteria bacterium
ACCCACGGTGGGCAGAAGGATATCTCCACGTGGCTCGTTGGGCTTGGGTTCGACGGCGAAGCGGAGCTGGTAGCCCTGCTCGACGACGTAACCGGTGAGGAAGTCGAACGCCTCCTTGTAGCGATCGAGCGCAGCGCGCACCTCCTTCGAAGCACCGGACTCGGCGCCCTCGCGTCCTCCCCAGAAGACCACCGTCGCCGCGCCCAGCTCGGCGGCGAGGTCGAGGTTGTCCAGCACCTTGCGGAGCGCGAAACGCCGCACCCCGCGGTCGTTGGCCGTGAAGCCACCGTCGCGGAACACCGGATGCGAGAAGAGGTTGGTCGTGACCATGGATATCGCGAGGCCGGCACCTTCGACGGTCTGGCGCAACCGTCCGATCGCGCGACCCTTCTCGGCCGCGGTGGCCCCGAACGGAAAGACGTCGTTGTCGTGGAAGCTGACCCCATAGGCACCCAGCTCGGCGAGCCGGGTCACGGCCAGGACCGGGTCCAGCGGTTCGCGCACCGCGCCGCCGAAGACGTCCACACCCTGCCATCCGACCGTCCACAGTCCGAACGTGAAAAGGTCTTCGCGGCTCGGCTCAAACATCGGTCATCTCCCTGAGCTGCCCCCAGCGTTCCATCAGATCGTCCAAGGTGTGAACAACCCGAGCTTGTTCGTGCGCGTTACATACAATCATACACGGCGCAGGGCGCGATCAGGAGCGACGCCCACCGGTCGGCCGCGCGGCGACGAGTCGAGGGCGTCACGCGCCTGCCGGCGTCCGATGCCTCCAGCGCCGAGCGACGAGGGCGCGGGCCTCGATGGGGCGTCCCAGGGTCCCCGACGAACGTGCCCGCCACCCACACCGGATTGGGCGCCCTGGTCGGGAGCGTGCTGCCCCAGGTGCGGCAAGCGGGGCCCAGGCGGCGACGAAATGGTCATCGATGACCTGAACACCCAAGTCGGGCGCGGCCTCCGCCGCCACGGGCGCGCCCCTCCGCGGGGCGGTCATGACCTGCGCGGATCGCCAGCCATGCTCTCGAGCTGCCGGCAGCTCGCGGCGACCCCATCGACCAGGGTGTGATCGGCGCCCAGCCCCGGCAGGAGTACCTCGAGCAGGGCCCGCGCCGCCGGTTCCAGCGCGCCCTGTGCGAGCCGGACCAGCTCCTCCGCGCGCGGGTCACCGATCTCCGCGCCGGAGCCGCGCAGGTGGGCGAGCCACGCTCCGACCATCCGACCCACTCCCGGAGGGACCGCGCCCCCCGCCTCGAGGTAGCGGCGGACGACCGGGATCACGCGCTGGACGAGCTTCTGCGATCCGTCCCGGGCGATCAGGCTCAGGGCGTGACCGATGCGCGGATTGCGCCAGCGGCCGAGGAGCGCGGCGCAATACCCCGACGTCTCTGCGTCGGACAGCGAGAGGACGGGGGCGGCGCCGCCCCACCACTCCTCCAGCCACGCCCTGCAGCGCGGATCGGCCACCGCGTCGGCCACCGTCTCATGGCCAAGAGCGGAGCCCGCGTAGGCGAGCAGCGAGTGACCCCCGTTGAGCAGGCAGAGCTTGCGCTCCGCAAACGGTCCGACGTCGCTCACGAAACGGGCGCCCGCGCTCTCCCAGGCGGGCCTGCCGGCGGGGAAGTCACCGGCGAGCACCCACTCGCTGTAGGGCTCGGTCACCACGGCGCAGCGATCCTCGCGGGCGGTGGCGCGTCGGGCGGTCGCCAGATCCTGCACCGTCGTGGCCGGGGTGATCCGGTCCACGACCGTGGAGACAAAGGAGACGTTCGCCGAGATCCACCCGGCCAGGCCGTCGTCGACCGCCCGGCACAGCTCGAGGATCGCCGCGCGGGTGGCCGCGCCGTTGGCCATCAGGTTGTCGCAGGGGACGATCGCGATCGGCCCGCCGCCGGCGCGCCGGCGGGCGGCGAGGCCCGCGACGAGGCGCCCGGGCATGGTCCGGGGGTGAGGCGCCGGACGAGCCTGCGTGGCGTGGCCGGCATCCCGGCGGGCCGCGGCCCCACGCAGGAGACGGACGTCCGCCGCGACCTCGGGGTGGTTCAGCTCGAGATGCCCGGCAGCGTCCAGGTGATATCCCGCCTCGGTGACCGTCAGGGTGACCAGGGCCATCCGCGGCGAGGCGAAGTACCCCGCCCAGGCCTCGGCATCGTCACCGTCGCAGGCGGCGGTGATGCTGGCGACCACCTCGGGGCGATCGCGATCAGGACCGCGCTCGATCAGGGTGTAGAGGCCGTCCTGAGCGGCCAGCAGCGTCGCCGCGCCGGGGCCGCGACCGGTGAAGGCGGCGATCCCCCAGGGCTCCGGGTCGGCGGCATGCTCGGTGTACCAGGCCTGGTGGGAGCGGTGAAAAGCGCCGAGACCGAGGTGCAGGGCGCGAACCGGCCGGGCCTCGCCGGCCGCCGGCCAGCTCCGGCGGCTCAGCCGGGTCAAAAGCGAAAGACCTCACGGGGGAGCCGGTGGGCCAGGTCCCTGGCCGTCTCCGCCGCCTCATCCTCGTCCAGCCGATGCTCGGCCACCAGCCTGCTGAGGTGGGTGCAGTCGATGCGCCGTGCCGCGTCATGGCGCACCGGGAGGGAGCAGAAGGCCCGGGTGTCGTCGACGAACCCGCTGGTCTTGGCGAAGCCGGCCGTGTCGGTCACCGCCGCCCGGAAGCGGAGCATCGCGTCCGGCGTGTCGAGGAACCACCACGGAGCCCCGAGGTAGACGGACGGGTAGAAGCCGGCGAGCGGCGCCAGCTCGCGTGACCAGGTGGTCTCGTCGAGGGTGAAGAGGACGATCCGGAAATTGGGGTGGGTCCCGTAGAGGTCGAGCAGGGGCCGGAGGGCGCGGGTGAACTCGATGGCGACCGGGATGTCGGCCCCGACGTCGGTGCCGAAGTCCCGCCAGGTCGGCGGGTGGTGGTCGCGGCAGACTCCCGGATGCAGCTGCATGACCAGGCCGTCGTCACAGGACATCCGGGCCATCTCGCAGAGCATGTGGCGGCGGAAGGCCGTCTGCTCCTCGGGCCCGGCCCTCCCCTGCAGGACCGCGGCGAAGAGGTGCGCCGCCGCCGACGGTGCCAGGGCCAGGGTGCCGGCGTCAGGGGGTCCCTGATCCGTGGCGGTGGCCCCGAGGGCTGCGAAGAATGCCCGCCGGGCCTCCAGTGCCTCGATGTAGCCACGATATGCGGAGGTGTCGATGCCAGCGACCCGGCCCAGCCGCTCGACGCGACCGGCCCAGCCGGGGATGGACGGATCGAGGTAGGCGTCGGCGCGAAAGGTCGGCACCACCCGGCCCTTCCAGGTGGGGTCCGCGCGCAGCCCGCGGTGGGCGGAGAGATCACTGCAGGGGTCGTCGGTGGTGGCGAGCACCTCCACACCGAAGCGTTCGAAGAGGGCGCGCGGCCGGTACTCGGGGAGCGCAAAGCGCTCCATCAGACCGTCGTAGATCAGGTCCGCGTCGGTGGCGGAGGGGCGGACGGGGATGTCGAAGACCTGGGCCAGCTCGGCCTCGAGCCAGTAGCGCGAGGGGGTGCCACGGAAGGCGTCCCACCGCTCGCACAGCCGTCTCCAGGTCTCCCGGGGGTGGGCGGCGGCGCCCTCCCCGTCGCGCCGCGGCACGCCCAGGTCGGAAAGCGGCACACCGTGGGCGTGGAGCATCCGGGTCACGTAGTGGTCGGGGGTAACGAACAGGTCCGCGGGATTGTCGAAGGGGCGATCCTGGAGAAGGAGGACCGGGTCGACGTGGCCGTGCGGCGAGACGATCGGAAGCCCGCGCACCCCCTCGTGGAGCCGCCGGGCGATCTCCCTCTGGGCCGGTTCCGCCGGGAGCAACCGGTCCGGGTGGAGATCGATCCTGGTCACAGCAGCTCCTCCCTGGATGGCGGGGACGCCACCCCTCATCGCTGGATCCGCGCCGCGCTCCCGGCCGCGACCGCGCGCACCTGGCCAAGGGTCGCCATGGTGGTGTCGCCCGGATACCCGGTCACCAGGGCTCCATGCGCCCATCCCAGCCGGACCGCCTGCTCGGCGGTCTCGCCCGCAAGCAGACCGTAGATGAGTCCGGCCGCGAATCCGTCGCCGCCGCCCACCCGGTCGTAGACGTCCAGCTCGCAGGTGGGTGCGACCGCGGTCTCGCCGCCGACCATCGCCACCGCACTCCAGACGTGGCGATTCGCGGAGCGGACATCGCGCAGCGTGGTCGCCATCACCGCCAGCCTGGGGTAGCGCTCCCGGACCCGCTCCATCAGGCCGACGTAGCCCGGCACATCCAGGCCTCCCCCGGCGCCGGCATCGGGGCCGGAGATCCCGAGGGCCTGCTGGACGTCCTCCTCATTGCCGAGCAGCACATCCACGTTCTCCACGAGCCGGCCGATCACCGACCGCGCCTCGGCCTGTCCGCCACGGGTGGCCCAGAGCTTGGCCCGGTAGTTGAGGTCGAAGGAGATCACGGCGCCGGCAGCCCGGGCGGCGCGCATCGCCTCCAGGATCAGTTCGCTGGTCCGCTCGGAGAGCGCGGCGAAGAGCCCGCCGGAGTGGAACCAGCGGACTCCCTGTGCGAAGATCCCGTCCCAGTCGAAGTCCCCCGGCCCGAGGCGGGCGGCCGCCTCATCGGACCGGTTGTAGAAGACGACGGGGGGGCGGATTCCGTAGCCGCGATCGCTGTAGACGGTCGCGATGTTGGGACCGCGCACCCCGTCGTGCGACGACCATCTGTAGATGCCCCTGACGCCCATGGCGCGCACCCGTTCGGCGACCAGCTGGCCGATCGGATAGTCCACGCATGCGGAGGCCACCGCGGTCCGCAGGCCGAAGCAGCTCGCGAGGTTGGCGGCCACGTTGTACTCCGCCCCGCTCACGTGGATACGGCACTCGGTGGCCTTGTGGAAGGGGACGTCGCCGGGATCCAGACGGATCACCAGCGCTCCCAGGGAGAGGAGGTCCAGCGCTCCCCCCGGGGCGATCCGGAGCTCGGGCGTCACCAGCTGTGCACCGTGCCGTCGACCAGGCGATTGGTCGGCAGGTAGGCGCGCTGGTAGGGGTGGCGCGCGGCCACCTTCTCGTCGATGTCGACGCCGAGGCCGGGCTCCTCGCCGGGATGCAGGTAGCCGTCGGCGAAGCGGTAGGAGTGGGGGAACACCTCGTCCGTCTCCGCGGAGTGCCGCATGTACTCCTGGATACCGAAGTTCGGGATGGAGATGTCGACGTGCAGGGCGGCGGCCAGACAGACGGGAGAGAGGTCGTTGGCCCCATGCGAGCCGCTGCGGACGTGGTAGAGGTCGGCGAGCTGGAAGATGCGCCGGAGGTGGGTGATGCCGCCGGCGTGCACGACGTCGGCGCGGATGTAGTCGATGAGCTGCTCGGTGATCAGCTGCTGGCAGTCCCAGATGGAGTTGAACACCTCCCCCACGGCGAGCGGGGTCGTGGTGTGCTGCCGGATGATACGGAACCCCTCCTGCAGCTCCGCGGGCACCAGGTCCTCCAGCCAGAAGAGCTGGTACTCCTCGACCCGCCGTCCCAACCGGGCGGCCTCGATCGGGGTCAGCCGGTGGTGGGCGTCGTGGAGCAGCGCGAAGTCGAATCCGAAGCGCCCCCGCACCGCCTCGAAGAGCGCCGGGATCTGCTGCAGGTAGCGGGCGGACGACCAGTCGGACATCTCGGCGGTGGTGGCGGCGGCAGGCACGTAGCCGGACTCGTGATGCGCGGTGTCGGTGCTCACCCCGTAGACGGAGCTGATCCCCCGGATGCCCACCTGCACGCGGACCGCGCGATAGCCGAG
>JBEKAP010000159.1:0-6517 GCA_050015875.1 Candidatus Dormibacteria bacterium
GAGGGAAGCGGTGGGCCCTTCGCACCCGGATCTCGTCGTGGGCGAAACCGCTGTAGTCGTGGGTGACCGCATGGCGGACCGCGTAGTGGTCGGGACTGTAGGTCTGGAGGATCACCCGGGCCGGCTCGTCACCCCTCCCCGCCCGGCCGGCCACCTGGGTGATGAGGGAGAAGGTCACCTCGCCGCTCCGGTAGTCGGGGAAATGGAGGGAGGTGTCGGCGTTGACGATCCCGACCAGGCGAACCCTCCCCAGGTCCCAGCCCTTGGCGACCATCTGGGTGCCGATCAGGCAATCCGCCTCGCCGGCCCGGAAGCGCTCGTAGATCTCGAAGTAGGCGTCCCGCCGCTGGACGGTGTCGCGGTCCATCCGGAGCAGCCGGAGCCCCGGGAAGCGCTCCGCCACCTCCGCCTCCAGCCGCTCCGTCCCCATCCCCAGACCCCGGATGGCCGTCGAGCCGCAGCCGGGGCAGCGATCCGGCAGCGGCCGGGAGCTGCCGCAGTAATGGCAGTCGCAGCGGCCGCGGCCGGCGTGGTAGACGAGGGCGACGCTGCAGTTGGGGCAGCCGAGCGGCTCTCCGCAGCCACGGCAGAGCACGACGGTGGCGGTGCCGCGGCGGTTGAGGTAGAGGATCGACTGGCCGCCGTCGGTGCGGCTCGCCTCCAGGGCCCGGGCCAGCGATAGCGAGAGCGGGCTCCGGTTGCCGGCGCGCAGCTCCTCCCGGAGATCCACCACCTCGATGGGCGGGAGGGCCCGGCCGGTGATCCGCTCTGGCAGGGTGGTCAGCTCCAGGCCGCCCGTGTGGGCCCGGTAGTAGGTCTCCACCCGGGGGGTGGCACTGCCCAGCACCACCGGCACCCCCGCCCGCCGGCCCAGCTCCAGGGCGACATCCACAGCGTGGTAGCGCGGCACCCGGTCCTGCTTGTAGGCGGAGGCGTCCTCCTCGTCGACGACCACCACCCCGAGCCGGGGCAGCGGGGCGAAGACGGCGCTCCGCGACCCGACCACCACGTCGATCTCGCCGAGTCGGGCCCGGCGCCACTCCACCGCACGCTCGGCATCGGTGAGACCGGAATGGCTGACCGCGAGCCGCCCGGGGAAGCGGGCCGCGAAGCGCCGGATCATCTGGGGGGTCAGGGCGATCTCGGGGACCAGGCAGATGGCCTGCCGGCCGAGGGCCAGGGCGGCGTCGATGGCCGCCAGGTAGATCTCGGTCTTTCCGCTGCCGGTGACGCCGAGGAGGAGCACGGCGCGGTGCCGGCCGGCGGCGATCGCCTCGAGCAGCGGCGCCGCCGCCTGCCGCTGAGCCGCGGTGAGCACGGGCGGCTGAAGGGCCGGGCCCTCGGCCCTCGCGGCCGTGATGGCGGCGGAGGTCGTGCGCGGCCCGCGGCGCCTCCCCTTGGTCGGCCCGGCGCTGCGCGCGCCCTTGGGCACCATCGCCTTGATCACCTCGGGCAGCGGGGCGCAGTACCGCTCCGCGATCCACTCGGCGAGCCCGAGCATGGCCTCGGAGAGAAGCGGCTCCTCGTCCAGCACGGTGGAGATGGGTCGGGCGTCGGCATGGTCGGACCGGTCCAGGACGGCGACCACGAGGCCGGGGAGGGAGCGGGCGCCGAAGGGGACCTGCACCCGCACCCCCGGACGGATGGTGCCGAGAAGCTCGTCGGGGACGCTGTACGTGTACCGCTCCTGGGGAAGCATCCCCCGGGTATCGGGAACGACCGAGACGAACACCGGTGCGGTCACAGCCAGCATGATGCGCGCCGCGGGTGGGGCGGGGGACCCGTCCGGCGTCCCACCGGGAACCGTCCGGCGCCCTCACGCGTCTAAGGCCTGCACGACAAGCGAGCGAGGTGGCCCATGAAAGCGCGACCGATCCTGCTCAGCACGGTGAGCATCGTGACCCTGGCGGCTGCGGCGGCATGCGGCGCGGCGGCCGCCCGGAGCGCGGACACGACCCACGGCGCCGCCGTCTTCAGCGGCGCGGCGGCGGTCCCGGTCGCTCTGCCAGCGGGCTCCGGCGCTGCGTCGTCGAACGGCGAGTCGTTGGCCGCGGGAGGATCGACCAGCGCCGGTTCGAGCAGCGCCGGCTCCGGCGCAGGTGGATCCTCGGCGTCGCTCAGTGCCGACACCTCGGCGGGAGACATCGTGCTGGGGTCGCCGGGCGCGGATGTCGCCCGCTCGGTGACCGCCGCCTACACCGTGCCGCCGGGGATGTTCCTCGCGTCGTTCGACACCGTGATCGCGACCGGGGTCGCGCTCGACGGCTACGTGATCAGCTCCCAGACATCGCCCAACGCGAAGGGGCGGATCGTGAGCGGCCAGGTGACCCTCGCCATCCCGACGGCGAGCATGGCCAGCCTGCTGAACAGCCTTCCCTCCGACTTCACCGCATCCTCGATCAACTTCGCGAGCGTCGACGACACCAGCTCCATCGTCGACCTCAACGCCCGTCTCACCTCGGCGCAGGCCCACCTCACGGCACTCCAGGGGCTGCTCGCCAAGGCCACGGCGCTGGACGACATCACCACCCTGGAGCAGCAGATCGAGGACGTGGAGACCTCGATCGACACCGACCAGGGCCAGCTCAACTCACTCACCCAGGCGGTCACCTACGCCACCGTCACCGTCCAGCTCAGGGAGCGCGGCGCGGTCACGGTCGCGGCCCATGTTTCCACCGGCCCCTCGGTGGGGAGCGGCGTGTCCAAGGGATGGAACAATGCCCTGACCGGCATCACCGTGGCCCTCGAGGTGCTGGTGACGGCGGCGCCGGCGCTGGTGCTGCTGCTGATCGCATGGGTCGTGTGGCGGCTCCGGCGCCGGCATGCCGCTCCAGCCCCGGCTGAGGCCACCGCGTAGCGCCGGCCCCGCGCTCACGGCCCGGACGGGCTCACCGGCGCCGCCCGGCGATACGGGGGGCACCCATGCGCGCCGAAACGAGCGTTAAGGACTGTTGTGTCCTTAACCGGTGTTGCGGGGGGTACGGGGTCCCTGCCGCACGGCGATCAGACCGGCCACACGCACCCTCACGCCTGGCGGCGGCGTGGCAGCCGCTCGCCGGCCAGGGCCACCAGCCGCCGGGCAACCTCGAGCTTGGGCGACCGCTCCACGGTGAGGACCACGCCGTCGCGGTCGAGGACGGTGACCGCGTTGTCGTCGGCGCCCATCCCCACCCCGGGCGCGCTGACGTCGTTGAGGACGATGAGGTCGAGGCCCTTGCGCCGCAGCTTGGCGGCGGCATTGGCGAGCAGGTCGTCGGTCTCGGCCGCGAAGCCCACCACGAGCACGCGGCTGCGCCGCGGATGGGTCCGTAGCGACTCCAGGATGTCGACGGTGGGCACCAGGTCCAGGGTCAGCTCGTCGCCGGACTTCTTGAGCTTGTGCGCGGCCGCCTGGCGAGGACGGTAGTCGGCGACGGCGGCGGCCATCAGCAGCAGGTCGGCGCCGTCGAGGCCGCGCCAGACCGCGCGCTGCATCTCGTCGGCGGTCTCGACCTCGGTGATGGACAGGCCGGGGAGGGCGGGGGGCGGCGGTGCCGCGGTGATCAGCTCCACCTCGGCGCCGGCCTCCTGGAAGGCGCCGGCGAGGGCGTTGCCCATCTTGCCGCTCGAGCGGTTGCCGAGAAAGCGCACCGGGTCGATGGGCTCGCGGGTGCCGCCCGCGGTCACCACCACCCGGATGCCGCGGAGAGGCAGCGGGCGAGAGGCGGCGGCGGTGTCCACTCCCTTCGCGCCCAGCTAGCGGCCGCCGGCGCCCGGACTGCCGAGCAGGCCGGAGGGGAGCTGGCCGATGCCGCCCAGCAGCTCCGCGGCCGCATGGACGATCTCGGCCGGATCGGCCATCCGCCCCATCGCCTCGCGGCCGCTGGCGAGCCGGCCGGAGACCGGCCCCACCAGGACGGCGCCGCGCCCGCGCAGCGTCTCCACGTGCTCCTGAGTCGCCGGGTGCTCCCACATCGCCGTCTCCATGGCGGGCGCGATGACGAGGGGCGCTCGGCAGGCCAGCGCGGTGGCGGTCACCGCGTCGTCGGCGAGGCCGAGAGCCAGCCGCGCGATCAGGTTGGCGGAGGCGCCCGTCGCCAGCTGGAGCTCCGCCCACCCCGAGAGGTCGAGGTGGTCCATGCCGTGGCCGGGCCCCTGCTCGTCACCGGCTTCGGCGACGGCACCGCCGGAGCGTCCACCGGGACGCCGGCCGCGCGTCCCCCGGAAGAGGTCGGTGACCACCGCGTTGCCGGAGAGGCTCTGGAGCGCCAGCGGGGTGATGAAGCGGGTGGCCGCCTCGGTCATCGCGACCCGGGTCTCCGCCCCCCTCCGACGGAGCAGGGTGACCACCTCGCCGGCCTTGACGGCGGCGATGCTGCCGCTGACGTAGACGAGGACCCGGCGTCCCTGGAGCTCATCCACCTGCTCTCCTCCACTCACGGCTGGTCCGCCCGCGGCCGGCCGCGCTCGATGATCTCGAGGATCTCGCGGGCGGCGCGCCGCACGTCGTCGTTGACCACACGGTAGTCGTACCAGCCCTGGTCCGCCAACTCCGTGCGCGCATTCTCCCAGCGCAGCTCCAGGCTGTCCGCCGACTCCGTGGCCCGTTCCGTGAGCCGGCGATGCAGCTCCTCCGGACTCGGGGGCAGCAGGAAGATGAAGATGGCGCCGGGTACCCGCGGCCGGATCCAGGCCGCCCCCTGGACGTCGATCTTGAGGACGATGTCCTCGCCCCGGTCCAGGCTCTCGCGCACCCGGGCCTCCCCGGTCCCGTACCAGTGGCCATGGACCTCGGCGTACTCGAGCAGCGCGTGGCCCTCGCGGAGCGCCTCGAACCCGGCGTCGTCGACGAAGGAGTAGGCGACGCCGTCCACCTCCCCCGGGCGTGGGGGCCGGGTCGTATAGGAGATGGAGTAATGGAGCCACGGGGCGATCCGGAAGAGCTCCTGGAGGACCGTGTCCTTGCCCACCCCGCTCGGCCCGGAGAGCACGATGAGGCGGCCCGGCGGAGTGGAGAGGCGGGGTCGCTTCGCCGAGGTCTCCTGAGGGCCCTCGGGCAGGGGGCTCACGGCGCCGCCTCGGGCAGCGGGCTCACGGCGCCGCCTCGGGCAGGAGGCTCATGGCGCGCCCGTGTGCAGCGGGCTCGTGACGCGGCCTTGGGCACCGTGCTCATGGCGCGGCCTCGCGCACCTGGGCGACCAGCGCCACGAGCTCGGCGGGCAGGGCCGACTCGAATGCCATCTCGCGCCCATCCAACGGATGGACGAATCTCAGCTCGCGGGCATGCAGCGCGAGGCGGGCGGCTCCGTCGTTGCGGCGTCCGTACACGGGATCGCCGACCACCGGATGACCGATGTAAGCGAGGTGCACCCGGATCTGGTGGGTGCGCCCGGTGCGCAGCTTGACGTCCAGCTCGGTGGTGTGGGGGTGGCGGGCGGTGACCCGGAAGTCGGTGCTCGCGGGACGGCCCCCGTCGACGACCGCCATCCGCTTGCGGTCCTTGGGGTCGCGGCCGATCGGCGCCTCCACGGTCGCGGTCGCCTCGGAGAGACCGCCGGTGACCAGAGCCCAGTAGAGCCGGGTGAGGCTGCGCTCCTGGAGCTGGGCGGCGAGGTGGCGGTGGGCCGCCTCTACACCACCACCAGCTCCACGACCGGTGCCGGCGCGGGGGGCGGGGCGGCGACGGCATCGGGGACGCTGACCTCGATCTGATCGCCGCTCCCGACCCGCTGCCCCGGCCGGCCCGGGCGGCGGTTGACCCGGACGGCGCCCGCGGCGATCAGGGTGTGGGCGGCGTGGCGGGTGATCCCGCGCTCACGGGCCAGCCAGATGTCGAGGCGGGCGCCGTCGTCGACCGCCGCAGGCACCCCGGCTACCCCGAGGTCACGCTGTCGTGGCGGAATCCGAGCTGGTACACCACCACCAGCATGCCACCCACGATCGCCATGTCGGCGACGTTGAAGATCTGGAAGAGCCAGAAATGGGTGTCGATGAAGTCCACCACGTAGCCCTGGATGAGGCGGTCGACGCCGTTGGAGATCGAGCCACCGAGGATGCCGCCCAGCGCCAGCAGGCGCAGCACTCCCCCGCCCATGCGCGGCCCGTAGACGAGGATGTACCCGGCGACGACGGCCGCCACCACCAGGTAGAGGAAGGTGAACTGGGGGAAGAGCCCGAAGGCGGCCCCCGAGTTCTGGATGTAGTGGATGGTGATCGGCGAGCCCGCCGGCACCTGGGTGTCCAGCTTGACGTGGTCGACCACCAGCCACTTGGTGACGTGGTCGATGCCGACGACCACCAGGGCGGTGATCACGAGGACGGCGTAGCGACGGGGGGTGCTCAGCAGGAGCGATCGCCGCGCCGGGGCCGCACCGGGCGCATCCGCAGGGGCCGGGGCCGCGCCAAGCGCATCCGCAGGGGCCGGAGTCGTCTGGGGCACGTCCCCCGCGCTCAACGGCTCACGCCCAGCCAGCAGGGCTCGCCGCCGATCTTCCCCGACCACTCGCGGAGAACGTCGGCCCGGCCGAAGCCGATCTCG
>JBEKAP010000160.1:0-5600 GCA_050015875.1 Candidatus Dormibacteria bacterium
ATCTTCGAGCCGATCTGGAACCGCCGCTACATCGATCACGTCCAGATCACCGTGGCCGAGACCCTCGGGGTCGAGGGACGCGGCTCCTACTACGAGGAGACCGGAGCACTCCGCGACATCATCCAGAACCACGTGATGCAGCTGGCCGCCATCATCGGCATGGAGCCGCCCAGCAACTTCGAGGCGGAGACGGTCCGCGACGAGAAGGTCAAGCTGCTGCGCGCGATCCGCCCGATCCATCCCGACGACGCGCTGCTGCACACGATCCGCGGTCAATACGCGGCGGGGACCGTGGACGGCACGACCGTCCCCGGGTATCGCGAGGAGGCGGGGGTCGACCCCGAGTCGTTGCGCGAGACCTTCGTCGCCATGAAGCTGGACATCGACAACTGGCGGTGGGCGGGCACCCCCTTCTACCTGCGCACCGGCAAACATCTGCCCAGCCGGGCGACGGAGATCGCGATCCAATTCCGGCGTGTGCCCCACTCCCCCTTCGCCGGCCACCGGGCCATGCCGGGAGGCATGCCGCCACCCGACGGCATCGCCCCCAACCAGCTGCTCCTGCGCATCCAGCCGGACGAGGGGATCACGCTCCGGTTCGGGGCCAAGGTCCCCGGCCAGTCGATGCGGATCGAGAGCGTCAACATGGACTTCTTCTACGGCTCCAGCTTCCAGCGCGCCTCCCCCGACGCCTACGAGCGGCTGCTGCTCGACTGCATGCTCGGCGACGCCACCCTCTTTGCCCGCGAGGACGAGGTCGAGGAGGCGTGGCGGGTGTGCACCGCCATCCTCGACGGCTGGCGCGCCCACCCCCCGGATCGCATCCACTGCCCCAACTACGAGGCCGGGACCTGGGGCCCCGCCGAGGCGGACGCATTCATGCGCCGGGACGGCCGGGAGTGGCGCCGACCTTGAGCGGGATCGCCCAGCTTCCCGGTGACGTCACCGTGGATGCCGGCTCGTCGGGTGTGGCGGCCGCAGCAGCCGAATGGATCGTCGAGATCGGGAGGACCGCGACCACCGCCGGCGGGCGCTTCCGGATCGCACTCGCCGGCGGCGGCACGCCGCAGACCCTGTACCGGCTGCTGGCCGCGACCCCGCATCGGCGGAGGGTCGACTGGGAGCGGTGGGAGGTGTACTTCGGCGACGAGCGCGCCTGCCCCCCCGACGATCCCGCCAGCAACTACGGGATGGCGCGGAGGGCACTGCTGGATCTCGTCCCCGTCCTCCCGGAGCGCATCCACCGGATGGCGGCTGAGCGGTCGGACCTGGACGCGGCGGCATCCGAGTATTCGTCCATCCTGGCATCAACGTGCCCGCCCGCGGCGCCCGGATCCGCCCCCCGGCTGGACTGCATCCTCCTCGGCCTGGGCGAGAACGGGCACACGGCGTCGCTCTTTCCGGGCGACCCGGCGCTCGAGGTCAGCGACCGCTGGGCGGTGCGGAGCCGGGCGGACTACGCGCCCTTCGACCGCATCACGGTGACCTATCCGGTGCTGAACGCCGCCGCCCACGTCGCCTTCCTGGTGACCGGTGCCGCCAAGGGGGAGGCGCTCCGCGGCGTGGTGGGGGGGCGCGTCCCGGCCGCCGGAGTGCGGCCGCGGGAGGGTGAGCTGCGCTGGTTCCTGGACACGGCGGCGGCCGACAGCCTCTGACATGGCTCGGCGCCGCCCGACGGCGACCGGTGTCCGCGAATCGGGGAGATCAGGCCGCCGAGCCGACTCCGACCGGGCTCGGCGTCGCGGTCGGTGCCGCGGCGGGGGTCTCACCGCTGCCGTATCCGCCGGGCGGTTCGGCGCTCGCGAGGGTCGACCAGGCGACCGCGCTCGCCGGGACGGTCAGGGATGGCGCCGTCCCCCACTCCGTGAAGGTCATGCTCTCCGTATAGCTGCCGTCGCTCGCCGACGTCACGAAGACGACCGGGAGGTTGGAGCTCGCCGAGACGTCGATGTGGCCGGTGCCACTCGGATCGGACACCGTGCCCTGGATGCGGGTGAGGGTCGCCCCCCCGGCCCCCGTGACCTGGGTGGTCGAGGTGGGGGTGAGCTCACCCTCGGGCAGCTCGGAGCTGACGGTGAGACCCTCCTCGAGGTCCTGGTAGGGCGCGTCACCGCTCTGCGCGGAGATCCATGTGCCGGTGAGGCCGGCGGCCACGCTCGCGGACAGGCCCAGCTGATCCTCCAGGGCGGCGACGTTGCCCTCGATGTAGACGGTCTGATCGGGGGCGAGCACGACCTCGAACTGCTCGTCGCCGAAGGCGGTGGTCTGGGCGATCGTCTGGATGCCGTCGCTCTGCCCAGCGACCCCGGAGAACGTCGCGGTGGAGCCACCACCGCTCCACGTGTCCACGTAGCGGAAGCCGGCCGACTTCCCGCCCGCCTGCATCGCCCGCTTGTAGGCCGCGGCCGCCTGGACCGCCGGACTCTGCCTGGTCAGGAGGACGGCGGGGACGGCGATGGCAGCGGCGACCAGGATGGCACCCGCCAGCACCGCGACGACCTTCCCCCACCGGTTGCCCGACGGGACGCCGGGCGACGGGTACTGCCCGGACCAGCCCGGGGAGCTCGAACCGCCCCAGGGGGACGGTGGTGGCGGCGTTCCCCACGCCGGCGGGGTGGCGACCGGTGCCCCCTGTGAACCCCAGCCGGGAGGGGCCCAGCCGGTCCCCGGCTGCGACCAGCCCGGGAACTGCCCGGGCGAGGGCTCACCGCCGCCCGGCTGCGGCGGGATGCCGCCAGGCTGCGAGGGATCGAAGGGCTGGTCACCCATGCTCAGCTGTCTCCAGGTGGCGTCTCGGCGGCCGACATGTGCGGCCGCTGGGCACGCACCGGACCGCGACGTCTGCGCGGATGGTAGCGCCGCCCCCGGTCCGCCGGCATCAGAGAGCGAGGCTGTAGTCCTCGAGCGACCGCCCCGAGTCGGCGTGCGGATGGGCGGCACCGGCGCGCCGCCATCCCAGCTTCTCGTAGAGGCGCACCGCCCGCAGGTTGTCCGCGTACACCTCGAGCACGACCCTGGCGAAACCGGCCTCACGGAGGAGCTCCGCGGCCGAGAGCAGCAGGCTGGTGCCGGCGCCCTGGCCCCACGCATCGGGCCGGACTCCGAGGTACCTCAGCTCGGCGGTCGTCCCGTCCCCCGGCGAGCGCGGTGCGGCGGTGGCAAAGCCCACCACGGCGCCGCGCTCGTCGACGCTGATGAGGAGCAGCGACTGGGGGGAGGCGTCCAGAGCCTGCTGGATCAGGTCGCGGGAGGGTCCCAGCGGCCCGGCGACGGCCTCTCCGTCGCGCTCGGCGGTCGCCTCTACCCAGATGCGGGCCGCCTCCGCGAGGTGCTGGCGAGACCGGTCCACGATCACCTGCACGCATCCATTGTGCCGTCGCGGGGCTGCCCGGAGCACGCCGGCGTAGCAGGTCACCTGATCCGCATCACCAGCCGATAGGCGAGGGTGAGGAGGGCGAGCGCGAGCAGGACGAAGATGGCCGCCTCGATCCCCTGGAAGAGCCAGAAGCGGGAGGCCGGCTGGTATTGGTACGTCATGTAAACCCGGCTGAGAGAGTTGACGCAGGAGGCCGTGGGAGCTGGGCACTGGGTGATGAGCCGGTTGACGTAGGCGGTCTTCAACGGGTGCCCGGCGGCGTCCACGAAGGGCGTCCCGGAGGAGAGCTGCCACGCGGAGGGGCCGGGTGAGGTGACGGAGTTGACCTGGCCCTTGATGGGCCACCGGACCGTGATCGGCGCCAGATATCGCCAGCGGATCGCCTGGACGACCGACACCCTGACCGCGATGTACGCCACCAGGGTGACCACCATCGCCGGCACCGTCCTCCGAAAAGCTGCCCCCGCGGCCGCGCCCAGGGCCAGGGCGAAGAGGGTGTAGGCGATGACGACGGGCGGGGCAATGTCGAAGCCACTCCAGATGGGCAGCGAACCCGTGTTCCCGAGGTCCGCCTGCATAGCGAACCAGCCCTGGGCGAGGGCGGCGAGGATCGCCCCGCCGACCACGGAGCCGAGCGCGACAAGGGTCACGCGAGAGACGAACCATCGGTGCCGGGTGACGCCCTGGGACCAGGCCACGAGGTGGGTGCCGTGCTCCAGCTCGCGGGCGATCATCGGGGCACCCACAAAGACGCCGAAGACGGCCGGAAGGGCGATGACCGCCACCAGGACCAGGGTCCAGTCGTTCTCCAACCCGCTCTCGAACCACTGCGCTGGGTTACCCGCAGTGCCCTCGCAGACCCCGGAGGCGCAACCCCGGGAGATGGTCGTCAGAATGCCGGAGCCGTCGACGGTCAGGAGCAGCACGGCCACACCGAGGACGACCAGGGCGGCGAGGATGGCCGCCGCCTCCCCCCGATGCTGCCGCCAGGTGAGCCAGGTCATGGGCGCCCCTCCTCGGTCATCGCAGTCTCATCACCAGCCGGTAGGCGAGAGCGAGGAGCGCCCCGGCCAGCACCAGGAAGATGGCCGCCTCGATACCCTGGAAGAGCCAGAAGCGCGAGGCTGGCTGGTACGACAGAAGCTGGGTGATCCCGTTCGCGGCCGCGGGGCAGGTGGTCGCGCCCCCGTCATTGGGGATGTTGCACTGCCCGAGGAGCTCGTTCACCGTGGCGTCGCTCACCGGGTGCCCGGCGGCGTTGGTGTAGTTCCCGATGCCGAGGTTGACCAGCCAATCGGACGACAGATTGAAGCCAGGACCGCTGGTGGGGGCGGAGCCGCTCGGGACGAGGGATGAGAACGAGCCGAGGATGCTCTGACGAGACGTCAACGGAGCCAGGTAGTGGGGGCGGGCGAAGCCGCCGACGGCGACCGTGACCACGACGAACCCGACCAGGGTGGCGGCCATGGCCGGCACCGTCCTGCGGATGGCAGCCCCCATGGCCACTCCCAGGGCGAGGGCGAAGAGGACGTACGCGATCACCACCGGAGGCCCGATCTCGAAGCCGGCCCAGAGGCTCGGACCTCCGAGCCCGTCGCCCGTCCCGCGCTGCATGGCGAACCAGCCCTGACCGATGGCGGCCAGCAGCGCCGCGCCGGCCGCCGCGCCCCCGGCCACCAGCCCCACCCGCGCGAGGAACCAGCGACGCCGGGGGACGCTCTGGGACCACGCCACCAGGTGGGTGCCCTTCTCCAGCTCCCGCGCGACCAGCGGGGCGCCCACGAAGACGCCCGCGAGGGCGGGGATGGCGGTGCCCACGATCAGGACCCACTGCCAGCCGACCTGGAAGCCGTTCTGGTACTCCGCCGTCGAGTCCGCGCAGGCCGCGATGCTCGCGGCCGGGTTGGGGGTGGTGGAGGGGCACGCACCTGCAATCTGGCCCATGAGATGCCACCCGAGGAGGGTGAGCAGCAGCACGCCCCCGCCGAAAGCGACCAGCACGGCCAACCCGAGCGCCACCTCCCACCGGTGCTGCCGCCAGGTCATCCAGACCATCAGGAGCCCACCTCGGCGGCCGGCACGGGGACCCGCGAGCCGGCGATCGGGTTCTCCAGATAGGCGAGCACCAGATCCTCCAGCGAGAGTGCCTCGGTGCGCCAGCCGCCGGGGGCGAGTCCGCCGGCACGCCGGACGATGAGCGCGCTCTCGCGCTCGGCGTGACGGG
>JBEKAP010000161.1:0-5566 GCA_050015875.1 Candidatus Dormibacteria bacterium
AGGGGGGTGATATCATCGCCCCCCTGGACCCCCGGAAATCTCGTGGAGGTTCTTCTCGTGCAAGGCTCCTGGCGCCGCAGATGGCGGCCGGTCATCGCCATCCTGTCCCTCACCACCCTCGTCATCATCGCCGGGTGCGCAGCATCCGGAGACGTCGAGGATCTCAGCAACGCGACATCGCTCATTGCGAGTGCCGAGTCGCGGACTCCCCTCCCCCCCGGCTCCCACTTCGATGCCAGTGGATTCGTCACCCAATCGGGTGTGTCGTATCAGTCAGGTTGGTTCCTGTCAGTGGCGGAGTCCGAGGCCCAGTGCAAGTGGTACGGATACTGGCTGCAGGGCTTCAACGCCGATGACACGACCCAGATGGATGCCGCCCAGGCCACCTTCAAGCTCATGGACAGCTGGCCCCTCTACACCGACGACCCCCAGACCGGCCAGTACTTCGACTCACTCGAGCAGAAGGCCGAACTCGGAGACCCGACCGGCCTGCAGCAGTTCATCTCCGCCAACTGCGGCGGCTTCACGAACTAGACCGCCGGTGAGCGTTCATCGAAACGCCCTGCGGGCACTCCTTCCGATCGTGGGCATGATCGGGCTCTCAGCCATCACCTCGTGCTCCTCATCGGATTCGACTGACGTTCCCACCGCGAACCTTCAGCCCCAGGTCATCACGGTCAGCCGTGAGGACATCAGAAGTGTGGTGGTGCTGGACGGCGTGATCGTGCAGAACTCGCCGGTCTCCGTTCCCGCCACGGTGGCCGGGACGGTCACCAAGGTCGACGTGACCGTGGGGACCACGGTGCAGGCGGGTGCTCCCCTGGTCGCGGTCCAGGGTGACACCGGTGCGCCCGGCATGGTCACGTCGCCGATCTCGGGGGTCGTCGACACCATGACGGTGATCCCGCAGCAGGTGGTGGCCGTGGGCCAGGAGGTGGCTTCCGTGGCGCCTCAGGGCTTCGACGCCGTCGCGACGGTCGACCCGTCCCTCCTGTATCGGTTCTACGGCGCGACCCCGTCGGACATCGAGGTGCAGCTCGACCAGGGCCCCGCGCCGTTCTCATGTCCCTTCGTCTCCCTGGGCATCCCGGCGTCCGACATCGCCGCCGGGGACGACCCCACGTCTCAGCCGGTGCAGTTCGTCTGCAGCGTTCCCGCCGACGTGCAGGTGTTCTCCGGAGTTCAGTGCGTGATCGCGGTCACGACGGGACTCGCCACCCAGGCGCTTGCCATACCGCTGACGGCGGTCGAGGGGTCGGCCGGATACGGGTACGTGACCGTCGTGGGCCCGGGGGACCAGCAGCGCACCGTCGAAGTCCAACTCGGTCTCTCGAACGGTACCGAGGTCCAGGTGCTCGGGGGGCTGAGCGAGGGTGAGCGGATACTCGATCTCCCACCGACACTCCTACCGGCAGGGGGTGCGGCGCCGGCGGGCGCGGGGTCGTGATCCGTCTTCGTGACGTCCACAAGGGATTCACCGTCTCCGACGGACGAAGGTTGGAGATTCTGAGGGGCATCAACCTCGAGGTCCGACGTGGCGAGTCGGTCGCGATTCTCGGCCGCTCCGGCTCCGGCAAGACGACGCTGTTGAACATCATCGGGCTCCTCGAGACGTCCGACAGCGGTGTCTACGAGCTGGGCGACAGGGCGGTTGCCGACCTGTCCGAGAACGAGCTCGCCCGACTGCGGGGCGAGCACTTCGGATTCGTCTTTCAGGACTACCACCTGTTTCCCCGCCGCAGTGCCCTGGCCAACGTCGCTGCGCCCCTGTACCACGCGTCCCGCCGGGAGTACCGGGATCGCCGCGAGACGGCGCGCCACCTGCTTCATGCGGTGGGCCTCGAGGGCCGGGAGCGGGCGCGACCGAACGTCCTCTCCGGTGGCGAACAGCAGCGGGTTGCGATCGCCCGCAGCCTCTCCCGGAAGCCGAAATGCATTCTGGCCGACGAGCCGACCGGCTCGCTCGACGTGGATACGGCCGAGCGGGTTCTGGACCTGCTCTTCACCATCGTGCGTGTTCAATCCTGCGCTCTGGTGCTGATCACCCACGACCGGGATGTCGCCCGACGCGCTGACCGGGTATTCACGCTGCGGGAGGGCGCCCTCGCCCTGACCGGGTCATGAATGGCAGCCGGACGGCATGGTTGCGCTCGGCCGCCGAGGAGATCTCCGCCAATCGGTCCCGCAGCCTCCTCGCCATGCTCAGCATCGTCATCGGTGTCTGGTCCGTATCCGTGGTGGTGGCAGCGGGCGACGTGGCCAGTCAGGCGCTTGTCACGAACGTCGAGGAGACGCTCGGATATCCGGCGACGGTCTCCGCCGCCATCACTTCGCCCCCCCCGGCGTGGCCGGTCCCCACGCTGCGGACCAGCCTCGCGAGCCTGATGACGCGATACCACACGCCGCTCTCCTCCCCGCTCGAGACGTCGTCGGCTCATGTGTCCATCAGCGGCAGGAGCGCTCGGGTCACCCTCGACGGCGTCACTCCGGAGTTCTCGAGCGTCCAGTTGCTGCCGCTGACTGAGGGGCGGTGGCTGGACCCTTCGGACGCCCGTGACGAGGCGCCGAACATCGTGCTCAACACTCAGGCGGTCCAGGCCCTGGGTCTTCGGGACGGGACCCCGGTCCTCGGCACCGTGGTGCAACTCGGGACCCTGCAGCCGGTTGCCGCTCGGATCGTCGGTGTGCTCAGTGCTCCCAATCAGCAGGGCCCGGCGCTCTACCTGCCCGTCCAGCTCCTCGAGCGCTACGGCATCCCACCGGGCTCGCCGGCGGGGCTCACCTACCTGATCCGCGTACCGCCGGCTCAGGTGGACGAGTTCATGCCGATTCTCAAGTCAGACCTCGATTCGTGGGGGCTCGGCAGCGACGCGGTCGTGGAGCGCGTCGACCAGGCCGGCGCGCTCACCTCCGGACTGGTGGCTGTGCAACTCGTCCTGGCCGCCATCGCGGGGTTGGCGCTCATCACGGGCGGCATCGGAGTGCTGAACCTGGCGCTGCTCAGCGTCCGTGAACGGGTCCATGAGTTCGGCATCAGGAGAGCGTTCGGCGCTACCCGCCGCAGTCTCTTCGTGACCGTGCTCGCCGAGACGGTCCTGACCACCCTGGTGGCGGGTGCCGTGGGAACCGTCCTCGCCGGCGTGTCCTTCCTGGCTCTCCCCGGGATCCTGGGAGGGTTCGACGGGGGCGTCCAGGTGAGCGTCGCGTATCCATTCGGCGCGTCCCTGCTGGGTGTCGGCCTGGCGGCCGTGCTGGGCGTGGTGGCGGGCGTGGTCCCCGCCATGCGGGCGACGCGCCTGAGCGTCGTCGAAGCGATCCGCCGGTAGCCCGTCTACCCCAGGGCCGCCAGGGCCTCCCCTATCGGCGTCGCCACGCAGGTGAAGGACGGCACGTCGCGCACGGTGTGGGTGGACGCCTCGCTGGCCCGCATCTCCTGGACCAGGTCGAGGAAGTCGCTCACCGAGTCGCTTTCGAAGGCGACCACGAACTCCTGGTCGTCGAGACCGTACGAATACGTCGTGTTGATCTTCACACCCGGGTAGCGGTGGCCCATGGCGATGTGCTCGTCCATCTGCCGCTGCCGCTCCTCGGGACCGAGCCGGTACCAGGCGCGCGTCTTCACGAAGGGGTAGACGAAGAGGTACCTGCGCTCGGTGGGCAGGATGATCAGCCGGCTGCTCCTCCCCTCCTGGGGCGCACCGTCCTCGTGCACGTGGTGCTCCACGTAGCTGCTCCGCTTGGTCATGGCGAAGTAGCTGTAGGGCTGCTCCAAGTAGGCGGCCAGCGCGGTCGCATTGAGTCGGGCGGCCAGCTCCTGGAACTCCTCGAGCCGCTCGCTCACCGACCAGAGCATCAGATCGGCGTCGCCGCGGGTGCCCACCAGGCTGTAGCTGCGCAGGATGACCCCATCCCGGCCCGCCATCTCCTCGACCACGGCGGCGAACTCGGCACGGTCGGCGGCGCGCTGCTCGGCTGAGCGGCGGCGCCACTCGGGCATCACACGGTAGAAGGCATAGCGGACGAATTGCCGGGCGCCGGTCGCCCGGCGGCTGGCGTCCCGAACGCGAATCTGGGGCCCGGTGCTCTCCTCGGTCACTCCACCATCCTAGCCTCAGGCCTGGTTTCCGCTGCCCTCACCCGCCTCGTCGAGAGCCGCCTTGCGGAGCAATCTCTGCTCGCGCCGGATCCGCGCCTGCACCTGGCGGCGGATCTCCTGCGGGGTCTCGGCGATCACCGGCGCCACGGGGGCCGGCTTGCCGTCCCGGTCCAGGGCCACGTAGACGAGATGGGCGCTCCCGACATGGTGGTGGTGGCCATCGGGGAGTGTCTCCACGTCCACCCTGACCCCGATCTCCATGGAGGAGCGATGGGCGTCGTTGACCATGGCCCGGACGGTCAGCACGTCGCCGATGAAGACGGGGGCGAGGAAGCTCATCTCGTCGATGGCGGCGGTGACCACCCGGCGCCGAGCGTGCTTGATCGCGGCGATGCCGGCGGCGCCGTCGACCAGGCGGAGGATCGTGCCGCCATGGACGTTGCCGGCGTTGTTGGCGTGCTCGATCTCCATCATCTGGCTGAGCACGGTCGCCGAGGCCGACGCGGGCCGCGGGCTGAGGTCAGGCTCGCCCTCGTCGAGCTCGGGGAGCGCCAGCGGGATGAATCCTCGCCTCATCGGAGCCAGGTGAGCAGCGCCCGGGTGACCGTGGAGAGCCCGACCGGGAGGGCTCGCTCGTCGATGTCGAACTCGGAGTGGTGGTGGGGCGGCCGGACCGGTATGGACGGGTCGCCCGCGCCGACCAGGAAGTAGCAGCCCGGCACGCGCTCCAGGAAGCAGGCCATGTCGTCCCCGACGGTGAGCGGCCGGGCGAATTCGACGTTCCCCTCACCGACCGCCTCCACCGCCGCCCGGCGGACGGTCTCGGCGGAGTCGGGGTCGTTGACCACCGGCGGGCAGCCGGCGACCATCTCGAAGTCCACCTCGGCGCGGAGGCCGCCCGCGACCGCCCGGGCCACCTCCTCCACCCGCCGCATCACGCCGGCGCGGAGGGCCTCGTCGGGCGCGCGGACGGTGCCATCCAGCTGCACCGCCTCGGCGATGACGTTGTGGGCCCGCCCGCCCCGGATCATGCCGACGGTCACCACGACGGGCTGATCGGGGGCCACCTCGCGAGAGACGAGCGTCTGGAGCGCGACCACCACATGGGCCGCGGCGACCACGGGGTCGACGCTCAGGTGGGGCAGGCCGCCATGCCCCCCCGTCCCGCGGACTACCATCCGGAACTCGTCGGCGCTGCCGAAGAGGGAGGCGCCGGTCACCGCCACCCGGCCGGTCTCGAGCGGTGCCCAGAGGTGGAGGCCGAGCACCCGTCGCACCCCCTGGAGGGCTCCCGCCTCGATCATCGGCACAGCGCCCCCGGCGATCTCCTCGGCGGGCTGGAAGCAGAGGCGCAGCGTCCCCCGCCACTCCTCCCGGAGGCCCGCCATCACCTCGGCCACGCCGAGCGCGATGGCGACGTGGCCGTCGTGGCCGCAGGCATGCATGACGCCATCGGCCTCCGACCTGGCC